>DAMCDT010000080.1:3635-12513 GCA_032058265.1 Tannerellaceae bacterium | reverse complement strand
TAATCCCGACAGTATGAAACTTGCATTAAGGAATTTTACGGAGATGAAAGTGGCTCCTAAAGCCGTCATATTGGGTGATATGAAAGAGTTGGGAAAAGATAGTGAAGATTTACATCGTGCAGTGATAGAGCAGCTAAAAGCAAGCAACATAGATAAAGTATTATTATGCGGTGAATATTTCACGAAAGTAAACGCCTCTTACACTTCTTATCCCACTACTGATGAATTGATTGAGGCTCTGAAAGAACTACCTTTGAAGGGATATCATATTTTAATTAAAGGCTCAAGAAGCATGTCTCTTGAACGAGTTATCAGCGTTTTATAATGGATTTTTTATTTCTTTTTAAAAACTAATTACCTCTTTTATTGTTTAACTTACTATATAACCGTGAGAATGTTAAATTTATATAGTAAGTAATTATGACACAAGTTAAAGACGCACTAAAAGCCCTTATAAGCCCAGAGATGCTTTCTAAGGCAGCAAGAACCCTTGGTGAAAAAGACGCAAATGTATCCAAGGCCATTAATAAAATGATTCCTAGTTTCCTTGGTGTTTTATTGAAAAAAGGAGATTCTCCTCAAATAAGGAATATCTTGCATGAAGCAGGTAATCTGAATATCCTTCTCGGAATGGATAATATTTGTGAAGAAAGGCCTACCGAAGATCAACAAAAGATTGGTGATGACTTCTTACAACATTTGTTAGGAGATAAGGCAGCAGACTTCTCCAATCCGATAGCAAATGAATCCGGTATATCCAAAGTGGCGACAAACCGCCTAGTCTCAATGATCGCACCGATTGTTGCTGGTTATTTAGGAAATAAGTTGGTAAAGGAAAACAGAAGCATGCCGAATCTTCTTGAAATGATCGATAGCCAGAAGACAAGTTTCGTAAATGATATCCCTGCTGGTATTATTCAATCATTTGGTTTATCAACTATATTGAAGAATAATCAATATAATAAGAATGTTGCCAACCAGCCGGAAAAGGAAAAAAATAACTACGGATGGGTGAAATGGCTCATACTTATAGTTGTAATATTATTATTGTTCTTATGGTGGAGATCATGTCAATCATCCAGGCCGGATACAGTCACCCAGAGAAATGAAGTCGTAAGAGCGGATACTACCACTCAACGGGCGACTTCACAAGCGGTAGCTGCCACTTCCACTTCTACACAAAACAACCGTAACACAGAAGAGATCACATTGCCGAACGGTAATATGATCATGGTATATGACGATGGTGTGGAAGAAGAAATGGTAGAATATCTAAAATCGGATGATTATAAGAATGCTACAGAGAATGACCTGAAAGATAAATGGTTTGTATTTGATAATATTCGTTTTGAATTTGGAAGCAGCACCCAGTTAATGGAGGACTCAAACCGCCAATTAGATAATATCGCTGCCATATTGAAAAGTTATCCTAACGCAAGAATAAAGATTGCCGGCTTTGCTGACAAAAAAGGAACCGAAGAAGCAAACATGAATGTTTCAAAAGAAAGAGCAAAAACAATTGAAACAATGTTGGAAAACAGAGGTGTTGGATCACAAATAGCCAGAACAGAAGGTTATGGCGATGAATATGCAACACATAGCGCCAATGCATCGGATCAGGCCAGATCTGAAGACAGGGATATGGCACTCCGTTTTGTAAAATAAGATTGTTCTTTAAATATAACTTGATTTGAAAAGTGTACTGAAAGCTTTATTAAAGCTCAGTACACTTTCTTTTTACTCTATCTTATCCTCAGAATTTTTATTATCATCGAACAATACGGCTTTTAATTTTTGATATAAGAAAGAAAGCACCAGTAGGAAAATACCCAAAAGAATAAATACAATGATTTTACCTACTGTCGGCAATAACCATAAATCGACAACTACTAATTTCAACAGCACCAATCCGAAAATGAACAAGCTTACAATACGTAATGCTTTTAAATCTAATTTCATACCTGAAGACATCAGGATAAAACCTGACAAACCTAGTGAAACAGACAACCCCGCGTTCGCTTCATCGGTTAATGACAACCGGCTTAGTAAATTATAAGTGGTTATAACCATCAGAACCGTAAACAAAATGCTAATATACAAGATAATGCCACTAGACTCATTAAGCCTTTTGTTATCCATACCGCGGTAATATGTTCTAGTCATATAAATTCCATGTCCAGTAACAATAGCTAAAGAAAACCATTGAAATATCCTTAGGATAGGATAGATATTATGTGTGTGATTAACAGAACTGGATAGCAACGCATATACAATTACAGAAATACCTAATAAAGCCATATATATGGTGGTATGAATACGGATAGCAAAACGGGAATGATACAACCAGGTCAGCAAGAATAATACAACCATAGTGAAAACACGCATAAGCGTTTGTGCAAATATACCCTCGTCAATATACAGGTAGAAATCAATTATGAAAGCAAAATAAATAACAATGGTGCCACTAATGAGCAGGATCGCATTAAATGGTGAATATCTTAAAACAGCATTTGGTGGAATTATATCCTTTGTCCTTTGCAATATAAAGGCTGATGCAAGGAATGATATGCCCACCAGGAGACCTGTAAAGAAATGTCCATTCAGGAAGATGTGGTCGTTAGGTGAAGCTCCCCAGTCAAACATATTGTTTACATCTATTAAATAGGAAATGATGGTAAGTGCAAACAACAGTAATGAGAATACTTCATAAGCCCGTATACGGAAGCGGGTGTAAAGTAACATAATTAGGATCAATTCCGATGCCCAAAATACGGTAATCATCGAACCTTCCAATTGGATGGGAAAAGTAATGGAGAAAAAAGTCAATGCCAGCCAAAGGGAAGCCTGGCGAAGGAATGGGAAGCGTTCCCCTCTTTTATATAACCAGAAATAAGTAGTAACATTCACCAGAGCGGCAAATAAAGTGATCGCACCTCCGTATTCACTCACATTCAGCATAGCCCAATGTAGCGTCAATCCGAAATAAAGGAAAACAAAATTGTTTACAATAATAACGATCAATAATAACTGATTGATATATTGCCGGTTGATCCGCACGATAGGAGCAACGGAAGCCTGGAATATCAGGTAGAACAGAACCGCAAATATCTGTAAATGGATTAACCGCGTATTACCTATCGTTGAGAAATTAACCCCGAATAAATAAATGGCAAATGTCAGCCATGTAAGGACAAAGCAAGCGATAGGTAATTCTCCCCACTTTTTAAATAGTGATAATGAGAGCATACCCAGATCCAATATAAGCACATAAGTAAATAATACCTGATAGTTGCCTGTTCCACTGCTTACAAGGAAAGGAGCCAGGAAACCGCCAACCAAAGCAATCATAGCCAGTTCACGCCGGTCGTTCCATATAGCGACTAAAGACATCAATACAGTAAGTACAACAAGTATTATAAATGCTCCGGCCTGGCTGAATAATTCATAATAATGATAAGCAATAGCTACTGTGACATAGAAAACGGCAAACCCGCCTCCGGCAAGAACAGAACTGAAAGCACGGTACTTTTTACGTACGAACCAGGCAATAACCAATAAAACAGCTCCTACGGTAAATCCGAGTATCGTACGAAGTACTTCATTTATCCAGTTATTGTCAATAGCATATTTCACAAAGAATCCGATACCGATGACTAGTATTAAAATACCGATCTTTCCGAAAAGATTTTCCCCGATAAACCTTTCGTAGTTAAATACCGCCTTCTCTTTCCGTACGAAAGGAATATGTGGAGGAATAGTCTCTATTGTAGGTACTATAGGCGGAACATCATCCGGCTTCGGTAACGGCGGTGGAGTAGTAGGTAATTGATATTCCGCTTCCTCTTTTATAACTTCAGTTATTTCTTCTGTTGTTTCCGGTATTATTTCTTCAACCTGGGATACAACTTGTTCAACTACCGGAATAGGAGGAATATCTGTAGGAGTTTCTTCAATAATAGTTTCTGTTTGGCTTGCCTCTGCCTTTGATTTAACAGTATCTTCACTAACAATGGGAGCGACAGTATCCACTGTATGTATTTCCTGTTCCTTTATCTTTGGGGGAGATTGAAATAATTTTTTCATTATTTCGATTTCCTTTAAAACCTTGTCAATTTGATTGTTAGAACGGTTGATTTTCTGTATGATGCTTATCCAGATAATAACGGCAAAGATAAAAAGTAGAGTTATCAACATATCGGCCATACGTTTTTTCTTTATAATGGGTGCTAATATACGGATTTCCCTATTACAAAGGAGGAAGCTATGTGAAAAAATCCATATAATAAATTTATCCCGGGTTCACGGTCTTTTTTTATTTTTCTAACGAATATATTATCTTCCACCAACTGGTGGATATTAATACACCAATTGGAAGATATTAATGCACCAGTTGGTGGATATTAGTGCACCAGTTGGTGGAAGATAAAAAGTAGAAGACTTTGTTAGTAAAGATAACTGTCCTTTCGATGACTATATAATAGGTAAATTCTCTTATTCTGTAAATGAATGGACTAATGTTTCTCTACCTTTATTGTAAGAAATAATCAAATCCTGCATAACTTCCTCCACAGATTGTATTTCATGGAGTAGAGAAGAAATCTGGCCGATCTCTAATTCTCCTTCTTTCAGGTCGCCCTCGAATATTCCT
The DNA here is from genome assembly GCA_032058265.1 of Tannerellaceae bacterium. GTDB lineage: Bacteria > Bacteroidota > Bacteroidia > Bacteroidales > Tannerellaceae > DFXE01. Next base: position 7,865 of record DAMCDT010000080.1, on the reverse strand, counting down.
TTTTTTGCACGTCCTTTACCTAATAATTCACGCATTTGCTCAGCAGAGTCTCCACGTGCTTCAGCCTCCCCTACGGCTGTTTTAAAATCACCTTTAGCCAGTCGGGTAGGGGCCAGTTTCTTTAATAATAGTTTTGTATCACCTTCATCAAGGCTTATACATAATTCTTTGAAATTATCATGGGCTGAACTCTCTTTTGTTAAGGCAAAGCGGGTACCTATTTGTACTCCTTCAGCGCCCAATGCCTGGACGGCTAAGATGGCTTCACCCGTTCCGATACCACCGGCTGCAATCAAAGGTAGAGAAGTGGCTTTCCTCACAGCCGGTATCAGGCACAGAGTAGTTGTTTCTTCGCGTCCGTTATGTCCTCCCGCTTCAAACCCTTCAGCAACGATAGCGTCTACACCGGCCTGTTCGCACTTCAATGCAAATTTCGAACTACTGACAACGTGAACTACAACGATACCCCTTTCTTTCAGATAAGATGTCCAGGTTTTCGGATTACCGGCTGAAGTAAATACGATTTTAATATCTTCTTCGATCAATATTTGCATAAGGATATCAATCTGTGGATACATTAGAGGGACATTTACGCCGAAAGGTTTATCCGTAGCAGCTTTACATTTCCTGATATTTTCACGTAATATATCCGGATACATCGATCCGGCACCAAGTAAACCTAATCCACCTGCATTACTTACGGCAGAAGCAAGCCGCCAACCGCTGCACCATACCATACCTCCCTGTACAATTGGATATTTTATTCCGAAGAGTTTACAAATCCTATTCATAATATTTTAATTTAAGTTACTATAACGCCGCAATATAGTAAAAGGATTTTATAAACGAGATTTTTTATTTTACTTGAAATATCGAATGCATTACAATTTACATGATTTTCTTATTGGAATTGGATGATATTTATTTGTTTATCGCTGAATTGTTTAATTAAGTGAAAGTATTATCTTTGTTAACAGTGTTGATAATCTTGAAAATACGTATGAAGCACCCAATAACTACAAGAACACCTCGTATAGAGATGGTTGATGCCTTACGGGGATTTGCTGTAATGGCTATCTTACTCGTTCACAACATTGAGCATTTTATATTTCCGGTTTATCCCGATTCAGCTAATTTACCTGATTGGTTAAATGCTCTTGATCAGGGTGTCTTTGATGTTACATTTGCACTTTTTGCAGGTAAAGCCTATGCTATTTTCGCATTACTTTTCGGATTTACATTTTATATCCAATACACAAACCGACAGCAAAAAGGTAACGATTTCGGGTATAGGTTTCTGTGGCGATTGATTCTTTTAGCCGGATTTGCAACGGTGAATGCCGCTTTTTTTCCGGCCGGAGATGTTTTATTGTTGTTTGCTGTTGTAGGCGTATTTCTGTTTATAGTAAGGAAATGGAGCGACATCGCTATACTGGTCATCGCCATTATATTACTGCTGCAACCCGTAGAATGGTTTCATTATATAGCCAACCGGATAAACCCGTCCTATGCCTTACCGGACCTGGGTGTGGGAGCAATGTATGAGGCGGTAGCCAAATACACTAAAGAAGGGAACTGGGCAACGTTTATTTGGGGCAATATCACCTTGGGGCAAAAAGCGAGCTTATTTTGGGCTATAGGCGCCGGACGCTTTCTGCAAACCGCAGGCTTATTTATGATCGGTCTATTGATTGGCCGGAAACAGCTTTTCATAGCATCAGATCATGTCATTCGTTTCTGGATAAAAATGCTGATTATATCCGCTGTATTGTTCAGCCCGTTATATGTATTAAAGGTTCAGGTATATGATAATGCCGGTTCCGATATCATTAAACAAACCATTGGAGTCGTGTTTGATATGTGGCAGAAATTTGCATTTACGTTTGTATTGATATCTTCTTTCGTATTATTATATCAATCCGAAACATTTAAAAAGATAACATCCAATTTACGTTTTTATGGTAAAATGAGTCTGACAAATTACATTCTTCAATCTGTTGTAGGAGCTTTTATTTACTTTCCTATCGGGCTGTACCTCGCGCCATATTGCGGATATACAGTGAGCTTGTTGATTGGTATTGTTGTTTTTATCGCGCAGTTAGCATTCTCTAAATGGTGGCTTAAAAACCACAAACAAGGTCCGTTAGAAAGCCTTTGGCATAAACTTACGTGGATTAATTCCGGCAAGTGATGAAAAAAGTAACTTTTATGTATCTTTGTAAAATCATGATTATAAACACTAAAACACAAGAATGAAAAAGATTATTATTGCTGCCGGACTGGCAGTGGCATTAACAGCATGTAATTCATCTAGTACTAAATCGGATGAAGGTGATACGGAAAACCCTTTCCTGACCGAGTATACAACACCTTACGGCGTTCCTCCATTCGACAAAATAAAAGTTGAACATTACAAACCCGCATTTATCCAGGGAATGGATGAACAGGTAAAAGAAGTACAGGCAATTGTTAATAACCCGGATGCTCCAACTTTCGAGAATACGATCGTTGCATTAGATCAAAGCGGAGCGCTGCTCCGAAAAGTCAGAACAGTCTTTTCAGGACAAAACAGCGCTAATACTAACGACGAAATGCAGGCATTAAGCCGTGAACTGTCGCCTTTGTTCTCAAAACATTCAGATGATATTAACCTGAACCCGGCATTATTTGCCTGCGTAAAAGCCTTGTATGAAAACAAAGATAATTTGGGGCTGGATAAAGAACAGGCTAAGCTGTTGGAAGAAACCTATAAAGGTTTTGTACGTGGCGGCGCTAATCTTTCAGCCGAGAAACAGGCAAAACTGCGCGACCTGAACAGTGAATTGTCCATGCTTCAGCTTACTTTCGGACAGAATATGTTGAAAGAAACAAACGCTTTTGAACTTGTTATTGATAATGAGGATGACCTTTCCGGCCTTACAGAGGCTCAGATAGCCAGTGCAGCGAAAGCGGCTGCCGGTAAAGGAATGGAGGGAAAATGGTTATTTACATTAAATAATCCGAGCGTGATGCCTTTCCTGCAAAACTCCGATAAAAGAGAATTGCGAGAGAAAATATTTAAAGGTTACATCATGCGTGGGAATAACAATAATGAAAATGATAATAAAGAAGTCGTAAAGCAATTGGTAAACCTCCGCTTGGAGAAAGCAAAGTTGATGGGTTACAATGATTATGCTGCTTTTGTACTGGAAGAGCGCATGGCAAAGAATGAAAAGAATGTCTATGCTTTACTGGACGAATTATGGACTCCAGCCTTAGCAAAAGCAATAGACGAATTAGCGGATATTAACGCTGAGATAAAGAAAGAAGGAAACAACTTTAAAGCGGAAGGCTGGGATTGGCGCTATTATTTCGAAAAAGCAAAGAAAGCTAAATTCGACCTGGATGAAAATCTGGTGCGTCCTTACCTCAAACTGGAAAATGTATATGAAGGAGCTTTTTATGTAGCAAACAAATTATACGGCATAACATTTACGCCTATCAATAATATTCCGTTACCGCATCCCGAAGCAGTTGCTTTTGATTGTAAGGATAAAGACGGAACACATCTGGGTGTGTTATATATGGATTTCTTCCCTCGCGCAAGTAAAAACGGCGGAGCTTGGTGTGGCACATACCGTTCACAGACATACAAAGATGGAAAGAGGGTAGCTCCGGTAGTTACGATCGTATGTAATTTTACCCCTCCTGCCGAAGGAGAACCTGCATTGTTAAGTCCGGATGAAGCCAATACGTTATTCCACGAGTTTGGACATGGACTGCATAATTTGTTCAAGGATGTTCATTATTATGGTATTTCAGGCGTTCCCCGCGATTTCGTTGAATTACCTTCTCAAATTATGGAGCACTGGGTATTCGAACCGGAAGTTTTGAAACAATATGCGAAGCATTATCAAACCGGAGAAGTAATTCCGACAGAATTGATCGATAAATTAGATAAGAGCGGAAAATACGGACAAGGTTTTGCAACTACAGAATATTTGGCAGCCTCTTACCTGGACATGGATTATCACGTTTTGAAAGATATGCCGATGAACAAGGAAATGGATAATTTCGATGTCCTTAAGTTTGAGATTGAAACCTTAAATAAACGAGGTTTACTCAGCCAGATACCTCCCCGATACCGTTCAACCTATTTCAGGCATACGATGGGCGGCGGATATACAGCCGGTTATTACAGTTATATCTGGTCTGAAGTATTAGACTCTGATGCTTATCAGGCTTTTGTTG
>DAMCDT010000080.1:0-3625 GCA_032058265.1 Tannerellaceae bacterium | reverse complement strand
TGAAACAGGCGATATCTTTAATCAGGAAGCAGCTGATAAATTCCGCAAATATGTTCTCACTCCCGGTGGTATCGATGACGCTATGGAAATGTACGTTAATTTCCGCGGCAAGGAACCAGGAACCGAACCTCTTTTGAAGAATAGGGGATTAAAATAGGTTTGTATATCATACAAATAACAAAATAAATGGCAGGTCATTCACATGATCTGCCATTCGCATAAATCAAAAACAATTCATTAGTGGTAAGGGAATGCTTACAGTCTTATCTTTTGTGAAACACCACTATAGTTAATTGTTGCATCGGGGGTTAGCTTGGAATCAAATCCTTTTGCCCTGTCTTTATCAATCAGCACTACATGGAAAATACGCTGTTTGACCATGCCGTCAAAAGCGCCTTGTCTTTCGCCTATCGTGAGTTCTTTAGACTGGTCATTATATTGGATTGAGATTGTTGAATACTCTCCTTTTTCATAATTGTAATTTGTTCCTTCATCTTCATATATCCGGAATGAAGCATCATTTCCTCCATATATATATAATGTGATGGGGGCTGCTGGCTTTTCCGAGGTATATTGTATTTCTTCACCCACCGGAATAATGGAACCTGCTTTTACATACAATGGCATACGTTCATAAGGTGCATCAACTGTCTTTGATTGTCCGCCGTCCATGTATGTACCGTTGTAGAAATCATACCACCCGGAGTTTTTTGGGAAATAAATATCTCTTTTCCTGGATTTATATTCATAAACAGGACATACAAGTAAGGAAGGGCCGAACATATATTGATCTCCTATATTATTCACTTTAACATCCTGCCCGAAATCCATTACCATCGGACGCATGATCGTATAATCATCCAGATATACCCAACCTGTCATAGAATAGATATAAGGCATTAAACGATAACGCAATTTATCGTAGTAAACGATACTTTTGTATGCCGGATGTGATTCAGGCGCGATATTATAAACTTCCCTGAATGGATATTGTCCATGCGTACGGAATAAGGGAACAAATGCCCCGAATTGAGTCCATCGGCTGTTTAGCTCCCTCCATTCGTTCATGTCTTCGGAGCCTTCCTTTGCCTGTTCGAAACGTTTCTGAACGCAGAATCCACCGATATCCATCGTCCAATAAGGATTCCCGGACATAGAATGATTGAGTCCGGCAGATATTTGTGCCTTATAATCTTCCCAACAGGTACCTATGTCACCGCTCCAGGTTACTGCTCCATACTTCTGCAGACCACAGAATCCGGAACGGGTTAATAAGAATACGCGCTTATCATTGTCTACAGCCCGCTGCCCGTTGTATATCGCCATGGCATTCATTAATGCATACGTATTGAAGTATTTCGTGGAGGATCCCATGGCTGTCGGGTTCATTAATGCTTTACGGTATTCCATGCTGGCATTGGATAAGATGTCCGGTTCCGAAGCATCCATCCACCAGGCATCGAATCCTAGTGGATACAAACAATCTTCCATTTGTTTCCAGAATAGTTTACGGGCACCTTCACTATATGCGTCGTAAAAAGAGCCTACATATCCTTTACCAATCCAGTCTTTTATGCTATCTTTTACTGCTTGTTGGTACATCCATCCCTTTTCATCAAATTCTTTATAATGCTTTGTTGTGACATAAAATTTAGGCCATACGGAAATCATTATCTTAGCATGGAGGTTGTGAACCTTATCTACCATTCCTTTCGGATCAGGGAAACGTTTAGCATCGAACTCATGGCTGCCCCATGCATCTTCTTCCCAGTAACTCCAGTCAAGAACGATGTTATCTATAGGGATCTTTCTTCTGCGGAGTTCTTTTAAAGCATCCAATAATTCATTTTGTGTCTTATATCTTTCACGGCTTTGCCAGAATCCCATAGCCCACTTAGGCATAACCTGCGCTTTACCGCTGATACTCCTATACCCTTTAATAACGTCATCCATTGAATCACCTTTGATGAAGTAATAGTCGATCTGGTCGCCCATCTCCGAATAAAGGGATAATTTATTTTGCTCATCCGGGCTAACAGGAGAGAGCGCTTTAAGTCCTATGTAAGAAATACCGCCATCCGGTTGCCATTCCAAACGGATATGATGATGCTTACCGGCCTCCATACTAACATTGAATTTAGCGATGGATGGGTTCCATGCCGTACGCCATCTGTCCGCCATTAATTTCCCGTCAATCCAAACCTTTGTGTATCCTGCGTAATAAAGTAAAAAACGATGAATACCTGATTCTTTCGCCTGAAGATCACCTTCCCATACAATGGTGGAATTATAGAAAGGGAAATTTTCCGGAAAATTCTTTACCGTTTCAAGATTTTCATAATCGATAGTCCTTTCCGTACGTTTAATGAAATTAGTGGTATCCGAGTTAATATAATAGGTTGCAGTTAAGCCACCTTCAGCTCCATTCATATCATAAAGCTTGAATTGCGAAAGCTGGTCATAATCCCGTACATCGCCGAATTTTGTCAATGAGTAGTTATCCCATAAAATCCCATAATTCTTATTGGAAACAAAAAAAGGAATCGAAACTTTCGTATTGTATTGGTATAATGATTCGTTCTTACCCTTATAATTAAATTCATCTGCCTGATGTTGTCCCAGACCGTAAAAGGCTTCATCATTGGGCGATTCAAATACCTGGCGAAAAGCATAACCGGAAGTACCGTCTATGCTTACCGGAGTAAAAGATTTACCTCCACCTTTATTCTCTTGCAATAATATATTATCATTCAGGTCAGTGAATTTAACCTCTCCCGTCTTTTTATTTACATAAGCTTTAAGTGATGCTGTTTTTAGGATGATGAAATCGTCTTCCTCAAAACTTTCCCAGGTAGGTTTATGGGTATTTATTTCTTCAACGACCAGACTTTTATTTTTTGAAAAAAAGTTGGGAGTTGCTGATACATTAATAATATCATCACTTAAAACTGTTAAGCGGATTGATTTCGCATCAGCATCATTATTTTTATTTATGTGAAGTACTATTCCATTTGTTGTTTCTTCCCACGAAGAAGTATTGCATGCAATAAGTGAGGTGGTAACAGTGCATAATAGTACAAACGCTCTTATTTTTATCATCTTCTTGTTCATTACTTCATGTTTTTCATCTTTGTATCATACTATACAAAAATACAATGGTAACGGACAACTGTTATTGTCAGATGTTAAACGTAGACGGACTATTTGTTAGTTAGCAGGGCATACTTTGTTATATATTAGTGTATCAAATGTAAACTATTCGTTTTTCTGAGCATATTGTGATGGTAGAATGCCAAATTCATCTTTGAAATATTTACGGAAATATTTCGGATTATTGAAACCAACTTCGTATGCAATTTCGGAAACAGTCAGTTGGCTTTCGGTCAATAACTGTGCCGCCCGTTTCAGGCGGATAATACGGATAAACTCGATCGGTGTTTTACCTGTCAGTGAAGAAAGTTTCTTGTATAGATGTACTCGGCTCATGCCTAATTCGCGGCTTAACTCTTCTACGGAAAAATCAGGGTTAGAGATATTGGCTTCCGTATATTCAATAGCTTTCTTAATTAGTTTTTCATCTAATGAATTAACTGTTATTTTAGAAGGTTCAATCCGGATCTGTTCT
>DAMCDT010000079.1:7506-12611 GCA_032058265.1 Tannerellaceae bacterium | reverse complement strand
AGGAGGAATTGTTGTATATGCGGCCAGAACGGCTTTCATTGATAATAAGGAATGGAATAAGATAGCTGCAAAAGATAAATTAGCCGATCATATTGTCTATCCTAATCGCGGTAATATCTATTCATCAGACGGGCGGCTCATGTCGACGAGCATTCCCCGTTACCGTACTTATATGGACTTCAGATGGAACGATTTCGATAGCCTGGCATTTATGGGTAAGGTTCCTAAAGGAAAAGAAAAGGAAAAGAAACTAGTAGAACGCGCTAAAAATAACCAGGTCGACTCGTTAGCTTATTATTTAGGGAAGAAATTCGGCAGAAATCCGGAACAAGTAAAAAAAGAATTATTGCAGGGCTATCGACAAAAGAAAGGCCGTATGTCTTTACATAGCAACAGGATTACTTACAACGATCTAAAGGAGATAGAACAATTCCCATTCTTCCGTTTGGGAAGATATAGCAGTGGTTTAGTTATAGACACATTTGTCATCCGACACCGTCCCTTTGGAACCTTGGCGTCACGTACTATCGGAAGGGCAGAACTCAAAGTAGATTCAAATAACGTAACCAAAGGAATCAACGGACTCGAGCTGCAATACGATACGTTGCTATGCGGCCAGCCCGGTTTAAAAGCAAGGCATCGCGTAGGAGGTGTTTTAAGGGAAGAAGTGCTTATTCCCGCGGTTGACGGAATGGACGTCTATACGACAATTGATATCGACATTCAGGATATTGTAGAGAAAGAATTGGTAAAAATGCTTCAAAATGTTGAAGCGGAATCAGGAACCGTTATCATTATGGAAGTCAAGACCGGTGAAGTCAAAGCAATTAGCAATATGGCACGCGGCAGTAATGGTACGTACTCTGAATCAATGAACTACGCAGTAGCTGATATGTCGGAGCCCGGTTCTACCATTAAAACTGCAGCCATTATGGTAGCTCTGGAAGACAGCGTTTGCCAACCGGGTGATATGATTGATACAGGAAACGGTTCCTTTACATACAATGGCAGAACTATTTCCGACCATAGGAGAATGGGAGAAATATCAGTAGAACAAGCGATATGGAATTCTTCCAATATTGGAGTTGCCAAAACAATATTAAGAGGGTATGAAAATAATCCGACAAAATTCGTCGACGGCCTTTATCGGTTAGGATTGGCAGAAGACCTGCACATAGAAATACCGGGAGCAGGACGTCCCGTCATCCGCAGGCCGGATTCCAGGTACTGGAGTAAAACCGACCTGACGACCATGTCTTATGGTTACTCAACACAAATTCCTCCTATCTATATACTGACCTACTACAACGCCATAGCCAATAACGGTAAGATGGTACGTCCGGTATTTACAAAAAAGATAATGAAGGACGAGAAAGAAATAAAAAGTTTCTCCACAGAAGTCGTAAAAGAATCGATTTGTTCCGAAAGGACGCTTCATCTGATTCAAGGGATGCTGGAAGGTGTAGTTCAGAAAGGAACAGGTCAACGAGCCAAATCAGACGTAATAAATATAGCAGGCAAGACAGGAACAGCCCGGCTTTTTGAAAGAGGTACTTATTTTGGAACGGGTCATCAGGTTTCATTCGCCGGATATTTTCCGGCAGAAGACCCTCGCTTTTCCATTATAGCAGTTATCCGTAAACCATCAAATAAATATCCCCCTTCAGGCGGTCTAATCTCAGGGGTAGTGGTAAAGGAAATAGCAGAATCAATTCACTCACACCTAACGAAATTAGATATACGGGAAGTAGTACCTGACAGCCTGGTAAAATTAACCCCTGATGTTAAGGCCGGTGAAGCTATCGCATTGAAAAATGTATTAAAGGATTTAGATATTTCTATTGATACAAGAGAAAGTAATGCCACCTGGGCCATTGCCAAAGCTAATGGAAGTGGTGTTTTACTTGAAGATAGGAAATTTACACAAGGGCTGGTACCGAATGTTATCGGGATGAGTGCCAAAGATGCCGTATATATATTAGAAAGCGCAGGCCTGCGGGTAAATATTTCCGGAAGGGGACGTGTTACAAATCAGTCTATCTCATCGGGACAAAGGGCAACAAAAGGACAAACGATTGCTATAACATTAAAATAATAAAACATTAGTTTATATGGAACTGAGGAAGTTGATCGAAGCATTAGGTATACAAAACACTGAACATATTGATAACCCTGAAATAACAAGCATACAATCTGATTCCAGAAAAGTAGAAAAGGGATCGCTATTCGTTGCAGTTAAAGGCACAGCTTCCGACGGACATAACTATATTGAGAGTGCTTTAGACAAAGGCGCTGTTGCTGTTGTTTGTGAACAAGTACCGGAAGCTCTTACAGGTAAAGCAACATTTATCACGGTAAAAGATTCGGCCGATACGTTAGGAAAGCTAGTTGCTACCTGGTATGATTATCCATCCGACAACTTAATTCTTGTGGGGGTTACCGGCACAAACGGTAAGACGACCATCGCCACTTTACTATATGAAATGTTCCGGAAAATGGGACACAAGGTAGGATTGATTTCTACCGTCTGCAATTATATTGATGATGAGCCGGTACCGACCAGTCATACAACACCTGATCCCATCATCCTCCAGGAATTATTGGCACGTATGGTAGACGCGGGATGCGAGTACGCTTTTATGGAAGTAAGTTCGCACGCCATAGATCAAAAGCGGATAAGCGGATTATCTTTTGACGGAGGTATTTTCACTAATCTGACAAGAGACCACCTGGACTATCATAAAACAGTAGACAATTACCTGAATGCTAAGAAAAAGTTCTTTGATGATCTTCCCGCAACAGCATTTGCGCTTACCAACATTGATGATAAAGCCGGTCCGGTAATGTTACAGAATACGGCTGCTAAGAAGCTGACCTATTCTCTTCGGACTATGGCCGATTTCAAAGGAAAAATATTGGAATCGCATTTTGACGGAACAAACCTTGTTATAAATGGGCAGGAAGTGACTGTTCATTTTGTGGGTAGATTTAACGCCTACAATTTACTGGCAGTCTATGGGGCAGCAATCGCTTTGGAAAAAGAACCGGAAGAAATCTTAATAACATTGAGCACTTTACATTCTGTTTCGGGACGTTTCGAAACAATCCCCTCTCCTCTTGGCTATACAGCGATAGTCGATTACGCTCATACACCGGATGCACTCGTCAACGTATTGAAAGGAATACAGGAAGTATTGGACGGACAAGGACGCATTATTACAGTAGTTGGAGCCGGAGGAAACCGTGACAAAGGTAAACGCCCGATCATGGCAAAAGAAGCAGTCAAGCTAAGCGACCAGGTAATACTAACTTCCGATAATCCCCGCTTTGAAGAGCCGGAGGATATTATTAATGACATGGTAGCCGGACTGAATGCAACGGATATGGAACGGACTTTATGTATAACCGACCGGACACAAGCTATAAAGACAGCCACGGCTCTTGCTAAAAAAGGGGATGTTATCCTGGTAGCGGGTAAAGGCCACGAAGATTATCAGGAAATAAAAGGAGTGAAACATCATTTCGACGACCGTGAGAAACTAAGAGATATATTTAAAACCCAACAACAATAATCGTATGTTGTATTACCTTTTTTCCTATTTGGACCAATTGGACTTTCCCGGAGCAGGCTTGTTTAGATATGTTTCTTTCCGGTCAGGCTTGGCTTTAATACTATCTTTATTTATCTCAACGGCTATAGGACGTAGAATAATCGACTGGCTCCAGCAATTACAAATAGGAGAAACCGTACGCGATCTGGGGTTAGAAGGCCAAATGACTAAAAAGGGCACACCTACTATGGGGGGCATTATAATTATTATATCCATTCTCGTGCCTGTGCTTTTGTGCGCCAAATTAAATAATATCTATCTAATTTTGATGCTAATTACCACTATTTGGTTAGGATGTATCGGATTCGCGGATGATTATATTAAAGTATTCAGGAAAAACAAAGAAGGATTAAGAGGAGGTTTTAAGATCATCGGACAGGTGGGACTGGGGCTTATTGTTGGCCTGGTATTATTCCTCAGTCCTGATGTGGTTATACGGGAGAATATTGAAGTGCGTAATTCCGACAACATGATTGAGGAAGTTAATTTCCATACAAATGAAACTAAATCTACAAAAACAACCATTCCTTTTCTAAAAAACAACAACTTTGACTATGCCTATCTTGTTGCTTGGACAGGAAAATTTCAACCGGCAGCAGCATGGATCGTATTTGTTTTAGTCGTTATATTTATAGTTACCGCGGTATCCAACGGAGCAAACCTGACGGATGGTTTGGACGGGCTGGCAGCGGGCAGTTCCGGGATAATCGGAGTTGCCCTTGGTATTCTGGCTTATATGTCGTCACACGCCGAGTTTGCCTCGTTCCTGAATATCATGTTTATTCCCGGTGCGGAAGAACTGGTAGTTTTCGCGGCTGCATTCATCGGGGCAACGATTGGTTTCCTTTGGTACAATTCTTATCCGGCACAAGTGTTTATGGGTGATACTGGTAGCCTGACATTAGGAGGGATTATAGCTGTATTCGCTATCATTATCCGGAAAGAATTACTGATACCTATCTTGTGTGGTATATTCCTGGCGGAGAGTATTTCCGTAATGGTACAGGTAGCTTATTTCAAATACACGAAAAAAAGATATGGTACAGGTAAGAGAATATTTAAGATGACACCGTTGCATCACCACTTCCAGAAGCCGGGCAATGCAGGTATCGACGCGATCATTCAGAAGCCCTTTAATGTGGTACCTGAATCAAAGATCGTGGTACGTTTCTGGTTAATCGGGATTATTCTGGCAGTTATAACTATAGTGACGCTAAAAATGAGATAATGAATGAAAGAATTGTCATACTAGGAGCAGGAGAAAGCGGAACAGGAGCAGCCATCCTCGCTAAAGCAAAAGGCTTTGATGTCTTTGTTTCCGACTTTTCCGTAATTAAGGATCAATATAAAGAGATGCTTGATGCGCGTTCCATTCCCTGGGAAGAGAAGCAACATACTGAAACAGAAATTCTTTCGGCTGATGAAGTGGTCAAAAGCCCCGGCATTCCCGATAATGCACCTATCGTTGAAAAACTTATAAAAAAAGATATACCG
>DAMCDT010000079.1:0-7496 GCA_032058265.1 Tannerellaceae bacterium | reverse complement strand
TTCAGAAATTGAATTTGCAGGAAGATACTCCGATTCCAAAATGATATGTATAACAGGAAGCAACGGAAAGACAACAACAACAATGCTTACCTATCATATTTTGAAAGAAGCGGGACTGGATGTCGGATTAGCGGGGAATGTTGGGAACAGCCTTGCTTTACAAGTTGCCGAAAGCCCGCATGCTTATTACGTGATTGAGCTTAGCAGCTTTCAATTGGATAATATGTTTAATTTCAAAGCCGATATTGCCATCTTGTTGAATATTACCCCTGACCATCTGGATCGTTATGATTACAAGATGCAAAACTATATTGATTCAAAATTCAGGATCATACAAAACCAAACAAAGGATGACGCTTTTATTTTCTGGAATGACGATCCTGTTATCTTCCGGGAAGTTCAAAAACGTAACCCTAAAGCTACTCTTTATCCTTTTGCCGAAACAAAAAAACAGGGAGTAAAGGGATATGTATATAACCAACAATTAGTAATTGAAACAAAGAAAGGATTGTTTACTATGGAACAAGACCTACTGGCTTTAACAGGCACGCATAACCTGTATAACTCTTTGGCTTCCGGAATAGCAGCCAAAGTCGTGGATATCCATGATGAAAAAATTCGAGAATCGTTAAGTGACTTTACCGGCGTAGAACATCGTTTGGAGAAAGTTGCCCGCGTACGCGGCGTAGACTATATAAACGATTCGAAAGCGACGAATGTCAATTCGTGCTGGTATGCCTTGCAAAGTGTCCAAACGAAAATCGTTCTTATCCTGGGCGGAACTGATAAGGGAAATGATTATTCCGAGATCGAAGAACTGGTCATGCAAAAAGTACGGGCGCTTGTTTTTTTAGGAAAAGATAATTCTAAGCTTCATACTTTTTTCGACGGGAAAATTCCTCTGATTGAGGATGCCGGATCAATGGAAGAAGCAGTTAACAAGTCATATAAATTAGCCGAAAAAGGTGATACCGTATTGTTATCCCCTTGCTGTGCCAGCTTCGACCTCTTTAAAAATTATGAAGACAGGGGCAATCAGTTTAAAACATGTGTAATTAATTTGTAATTAAATAACTTATATGGAACTGGCAAACAAACTCTTTAAGGGAGACCGGGTAATATGGATCATTTTTATGTTCCTTTGCCTTATCTCGGTGGTTGAAATGTTCAGCGCTACCAGTACCCTTACATTCGGGAAAACCAATTTCTGGGCTCCTATCATTCGTCATGCTTCCTTTTTACTAGCCGGATTCGCGCTTATATTAGTCCTGCATAATATACCCTGCCAGTTCTTTTCGCTTATAGTTGCGCTATTGCCCATCTCTGCGCTGTTATTATTATTGACACATTTTATAGGTTCGACAAAGAATGAAGCCGTCCGCGAATTAGCTTTAGGGGGACTTAGTTTCCAACCTCTTGAATTAGGTAAATTATCATGTATTGTATTTACGGCCTTTCTGCTCAGCAAACGGAATATGTTTTCTTCCGACCAGATATTCAAATATATTTTAATTGGCGTGGGTGTTATCTGCGCGCTGATATTTACGGAGAATTTATCCACCTGCATCATGCTTTTCGGGATATGCTATTTACTGATGTTCATCGGCCAGGTGCCTTTTAAACGGATGGCACAATTAACAGGCGTGTTACTTATTTTGCTGGCATTATTTATAGTTACTATTTTGACAATTCCCGAAAGCGCCGTAAGAGATACTAAGTTTGACCGTATCCTTACCTGGAAATCGCGGATCACTAACTTTGCAGAACCTAAACCCGAATTAAATGCAGATACCTATAAGATCACAAAAGATAACTACCAGGTAACACATGCACAGATAGCTATTGCGCGCGGAGGCGTCTTCGGTAAATTGCCCGGACATGGCAAGCAGCGGGATATCCTGCCTCAGGCTTATGCTGATTATATTTATGCCATTATTATTGAAGAATTGGGTATTGTAGGAGGCTTCTTTGTTTTACTGCTTTATGTAATGATCATGATACGGGTGGGTATGATCGCACGGAAATGTGATAAGTTGTTTCCTAAACTTCTTGTGTTGGGTTGTGGTTTATTAATAGTCATCCAGGCATTTGCCAATATGGCGGTAGCCGTTAATTTCTTTCCCGTAACCGGACAGCCGTTACCCTTAATTAGCAGGGGTGGTACATCCATAATTGTTACCTGTGTCTGTTTCGGCATCATTTTAAGTGTCAGCCGTTTTGGTGCAGGTATTAACAACGAAGAGGAAGAAGACGAGGAAGAGAATGATGTTATTGAAATAGAAACAGATATAATTGAAGACAACTCATTAATTGCCGTCGAGTCAATCGGTAATACAAGAACATGAAACCATATAAGGTCATAATCAGCGGAGGAGGTACAGGAGGACATATTTTTCCTGCAATCTCTATTGCCAATGCTTTTAAAGCCCGTTTCCCGGATGCCGAAATACTTTTCGTAGGTGCTGATGACCGGATGGAAATGGAACGTGTGCCTGCTGCCGGTTATAAAATCGTGGGTCTGCCTGTCAGCGGGTTCGACCGGTCACAGCTTTTTAAGAATGTCAAGGTGATGAACCGGTTGCTTAAAAGCCTCCGGATGGCAAAGAAAATTATACGCGACTTCAAACCCAACATTGTAATTGGTGTTGGTGGTTATGCCAGTGGCCCTGTTCTTTGGGTAGCTTCAAGGTCTGGTATTCCAACCTTAATCCAGGAGCAAAACTCTTACGCCGGAGTTACAAATAAATTGCTTGCAAAGAGAGCTAATAAAATATGTGTGGCATACGATAGCATGGAAAAGTTTTTCCCTGCAAATAAAATAACGCTTACGGGAAACCCTATCCGTAAGGATTTACTTTTGTTCGCTTCTGAAAATAATCCGGACGTTAGCAAAATAAAATCGGAAGCGTACGATTTTTTTTCACTAACGTCTGAAAAGAAAACTATATTAGTTATTGGTGGAAGCTTAGGCGCCCGCACGATTAACAATAGTATTCAAAACCATTTGGATAAACTAATGGAGGCTGGCATTCAACTTATCTGGCAAACCGGACGGTTTTATTACGCCGAGGCAAGAGACCACCTAAAACCATACGAAGGCATGCCCGTTCGTTGCTCTGATTTTATAAACCGGATGGATTATGCGTACACCGTTGCTGACCTGGTTATATCTCGAGCCGGAGCCGGCACGATCTCAGAATTATGCCTGCTAGGCAAACCGGCTATTCTGGTACCGTCTCCCAATGTAGCGGAAGATCACCAAACTAAGAATGCGTTGGCATTGGTTCAAAAAGATGCTGCCGTACTGATACCAGACAGAGATGCTGAAAAGCAATTGGTTCCAAAAGCGCTTGAATTAATAAACGATGACGAACGTTTGCATACACTTAGCAAAAACATTATGCTTTTGGCTCAGGCCGCCAGTGACGAACGGATAGTCGATGAAATTGAAAGAATTATAGCAAAGAAGTAATTTATGGATATTAAAAATATAGCATCTGTTTATTTTGTTGGAGCCGGCGGCATCGGTATGAGTGCGTTGATACGCTATTTCCTTTCTAAAGGGAAACAAGTAGCCGGATACGATAAAACTCCTTCCGAATTAACCGGACAGTTAATACTGGAAGGGGCACAGATCCATTATGAAGATGATCCGGATTTGATTCACGAAGCATTCCGGTCACCATCTAATACATTAATAATATATACTCCCGCAGTACCGGATTCGCACAAAGAATTGAAATGGTTTCAGGATAATCATTTTGTGATTATGAAACGTGCGCAGGTTTTGGGTGAAATTACAAAAAACACCAAAGGCCTTTGTGTTGCCGGGACGCATGGTAAGACCACAACTTCCTCTCTGATCGCTCATCTGCTAAAAAATTCTCATGTCGACTGCAATGCCTTTCTGGGTGGCATACTCAAAGGATATGACAGCAACCTGATGTTGTCTGATAAAAGTGATCTTACTGTCATTGAAGCGGATGAATTTGACCGCTCCTTTCATTGGTTAACCCCTTACATGGCAGTTATAACCTCTGCTGATCCGGACCATCTGGATATCTATAAAACAGAAGATGCTTACCGGGAAAGTTTTGAGCACTTCACATCCCTAATACGTCCGGATGGATGTCTTATTATGCAAAAAAGCGTTGACATAGCGCCCCGTTTGGAAGCAGGAACAAAATGTTATACTTACTCTGCCACAGAGGGTGGAGATTTCCATGCTGATAATATCCGCATAGGCAACGGAGAGGTTTGGTTCGACTTCATAACCCCTGATGAACGTATTGACAACATCCAATTGGGCGTACCGATAAAAATAAATATCGAAAACGGAGTGGCTGCTATGGCGGTAGCGTGGCTGAATGGCGTCACAGCGGATGAATTAAGGAAAGGAATGGCATCTTTTGAGGGAGCAAAACGCCGTTTCGACTTTCATATAAAAAATGAGCATATTGTCCTGATAGATGATTATGCACATCATCCTGCCGAATTAAGGGAGAGTATTTTATCTGTAAAAGAGTTATATGCCGGACGAAAAGTGACAGGCATATTTCAACCACATCTATTTTCACGTACACGCGACTTTGCCGATGAGTTTGCCACGAGCCTTTCATTACTGGACGAGTTGATCCTTTTGGATATTTATCCGGCACGTGAAGAACCTATTCCCGGAATAACTTCCCAAACAATTTTTGAGAAGGTTGCTATCCCAAAGAAAATATTGTGTTCAAAAGATGATCTTCTGAAAGTAATGGCTGATAATAACTACGAAGTGGTATTAATGCTTGGCGCCGGAGATATCGACCGGCTGGTTGAACCCGTAAAACAACTATTGAACAAATGGTGATCCGTGTAATATCTATCTTAGTAGCAACCTTATTATTTTGCTATATTGTGTTTATGAGTTTATTTTTCAAAGACACAAAGCAGGATATTCCTTGTAAGGATTTAACCATAGTAGTTAAAGATAGCCTTGACAAACACTTTGTTACTGAATCAGATGTTATATCTATTTTAAAACAAGAAAAACTCAATCCGGTCGGACAACCCATGAATGCAATTAATACAGACCTGATCGAAAGTAAGCTGTTGGAAAATGAAATGATTGCCAGTGTGGAAGTTTATAAAACACCTTCCGGAATAATAAAATTGGAAGTAAAGCAAAAAATGCCTATTTTGCGTGTGATAAGCTCGTCGGGGAATTTTTACGTTGACAACCAGGGAAGCATTATGCCGGTCAGCCGTCGGTACGTTGTTCATGTTCCTATAGCCACCGGATATGTAGAAAAAGAATTAGCTACAACCGACTTATACGAATTTGCATTATTTTTGTATAAAAACGAGTTCTGGAATAACCAGATCGGACAAATATATATTCATCCGGACCGTGAGGTAGAATTGATTCCACTTGTAGGGGAACACCGGATCGTTTTAGGGAATTTTGATCATTATAAAGAAAAGCTTGATAATTTACAGCTTTTTTATGAACAAGCAATTCCTAAAATGGGTTGGGATAAATATAGTATTATAAATTTAAAGTTTAAGGATCAGATAGTTTGTACTAAAAAAAAGGATAAATAGATATGGCACTTACAAATTTCATTGCAGCCATTGATTTAGGAACATCCCATATTGTCGGTATGGTGGGTGTGAGAAATAAAGATGGAATCCTTTCTGTCATAGCTCATGAAAGGGAGGAATCAGCAAACTTCATTAGAAGAGGTAACATCCATAACGTGGGTGAAGCAGCACGACAAATAGCCAGGATCATTAAGAAAATGGAAAATAAGCTTCCCGGCTCTCGTATCGGGAAAGTATACGTTGGTGTAGGCGGCCAGTCTATTCGCTCTATCGAGCATGTTGTACCAAAATCATTAGGAGCGGAGGGTATCGTCACACAAGAGATTCTCGACGAACTATATAAAGAATGTAAAAGTTATCAACCGGATATGTTGGATGTATTGGCAATAGCGTCTCCCGTATATTATTTGAATGGTGAGAAAGAAGCCAATCCCATCGGAATATCCTGTAATAAAATAGAAGCTAGATATAAACTGATCGTAGCCCGTCCGGTTTTGAGGCAAAATATCAAGAAAAGTGTGGCAGATGCTAAAATTGAATTGGCAGATATATTCGTATCACCACTAGCTCTGGCTGAGGCTGTTTTGAAAGATGCGGAAAAAGATCTGGGCTGTACACTAGTAAATTTCGGGGCAGGAGTTACTTCGGTAGCCACTTATAAATATGGAGAATTATTAAATCTTTGCGTAATTCCATTGGGTGGCCAATTAATAACGAAAGATGTCTCCACTTGCCTGAATATTGTTGAAAGTGAAGCTGAACGTATTAAAAAGGCATACGGCAATGCTATGCTGGATGAAGAAGATACAACCACATTCCAGGTAAATACGGCCGATGGAAATGGATTCCGCATCATTGAATCTGTTGAACTGAATAAAGTAGTAGAAGCACGTGCACAGGAGATCCTTGAAAATGTATATGCTCGTCTGGAAACACCGGAATTTAAAGATACATTAGGAGCCGGAGCCGTCATCACCGGCGGTGCCGCGGATTTAAACGGTTTGACAGATGCTATACACGAAAGACTGCAAACAGATGTACGTTATGCTTATATAAATAAAGGTTTAGTTGAAAAAAGCAGCCAGTCGATGATGACACCTGACAATATTACCTGTGTGGGTTTATTACTGAAGGCTGATCAAAATTGCTCTGCTTACATTCCTAAAGAACCGGTAGTTGAAGTAGATGTAAAGCTTTCAAATGCTAGCGGGGAAACACCTAAAGAAGAAAAGCCTGAAGTTGAAAAAGAATTACAAAAAACGGAAGAGGCTCCTCCTGTTAAGAAACCGGAGAGAACAAACATCTTTGCTAAAGTAAAAAAAGTAGCAGACGGATTTGCCGACGTCTTGTTTAAGGACGAAGATTACAAAAAACCAAATGATTAGAAAGGAAAAGCTATGGATAATTCAATATTGCATTTCAACGTACCTAAAGATAAAACAAAGATAATAAAGGTTATTGGCGTGGGTGGCGGTGGTGGTAACGCAGTTACGCACATGTACAGGGAAGGTATACACGATGTATCTTTCCTTTTATGTAATACCGACAAACAAGCATTAGACAGATCGGAAGTACCTGATCAATTAGTTTTAGGTGAAGCAATAACACACGGTTTGGGAGCAGGAAACGAACCGGAGGTTGCCCAGAAAGCTGCCGAAGAAAGTATCGAAGATATACGGAACTTATTGAATGACGGTACCCGCATGGTATTTATCACTGCCGGAATGGGTGGCGGAACAGGTACAGGTGCAGCTC
Source organism: Tannerellaceae bacterium (assembly GCA_032058265.1). Classification (GTDB taxonomy): domain Bacteria; phylum Bacteroidota; class Bacteroidia; order Bacteroidales; family Tannerellaceae; genus DFXE01. The sequence goes on along the minus strand of DAMCDT010000079.1, from coordinate 155 downwards.
CTATGATTGCCCGCTTTGCCAAAGAAATGGGAATACTTACAGTAGGGATTGTCACTATTCCTTTTGTGTTTGAAGGACGTCCTAAAATACTTCAGGCATTACACGGTGTTGAAGAGATAAACAAAAATGTAGATGCCCTGCTTGTTATTAATAAT
>DAMCDT010000078.1:0-12696 GCA_032058265.1 Tannerellaceae bacterium | reverse complement strand
AGGAGAGGAGCTCGAACTTGTGGAAAGGGCCGACGGAAGTATTTTAGTTGACGGCCAATACTCTTTCTATGATTTCCTTGAATACTATGATATGGAGGACTTCTATGCCGATTATGATTATAATACGTTGAGCGGATTGATCCTTGAAATATTACAACATGTACCTCACACAGGCGAAACACTTACGTGGTTGAATTTCACGTTTGAGATTGTGGATATGGACGGCGCACGTATAGATAAAGTTTTAGTACAAAAGCAGGAAGATTGATCCTGCTTCTGTAATCATTTATTTTCTTAGAATATCCGGTATGTTACCTGTAAGTTGACCATTGGCCACCACTTCAGCCATTTGGTATAATCGTCGATATCTCCGACCTCTTCAATAATTGCTTCATTGAACTTAAAATCAATTCCGTTTTGTTTTAGAGAATAATCGCCCTGGTACATAACGCCCAGATCAAATTTAAACCCAAAACGTTTCTTGGTAACGGCTTGACCTATACCAACGCCCAGGTACGGTTTGATGGCTTTACCCAGTTTAAGGTCGAAATCAAGCCGTCCGCCGGTTAAGTCAATGGTATGATTCTCATATTCCAGTACAGGCCATTCGTATCCTGGTAATAATTGCGCGGGATTATTATTTGAATCGGACAAATATCCGCTAAGCTCTGCTTTATTCGATCCTATAAAGAAACCGGCAGTAATATGGAAGATACCTCTCTCAACGGGGTGGAAATCCGCAAGTATATGGGCATTAAAGAAATTGATTTTACCTTTAGCACGGTAGCCCGGAATATAACCAAAAGCATAATCGATCCTTTTCAGTTCATCGCGCAAGTCGAGCGAACGCTCACTTATATTAAATGGAATGATATCAAATCCGGCTCGTAAATTAAACTTATTACTAAGAGGCGTGGCTGCTTCAATACCAATCCCCAACGTATTAAATCGTAACGATACATTGATATGACTGAAAGGATCTGTTGTGAATGGCTCCGCATAAGCTTTTATTACTTTTGTTTTGACAGAATCAGTTGCTATAACAATCAAACTATCAGTCGATACTATTGCTGTATCAATCGTTGAAATAAGGTTTGTATCTTTTAAAATAGTTAAAGTAGTATCCGTAGATACAATTATTACACTATCCAATGTTGATAGGGATGTGATAGGTTTGGTTTCTTTAGTTGCTTCCTGGTTTTGGGCAATGACATGAATAGAACTCATGAAAATGAGAAACATAAAAAGCTTTTTCATTAACGTAGTTTTTAAAGTTTGTTATTATTTAAGTAATCGTAATAGAATATGGAGCACAAAAGTAATATTTTTCACATATATCATTCATAAATAAGTGTAGTATTTATCAGTAAAATATTTTTCATTTATACCGGTTAAATCAACCTATTTACAATATTGTTGTAAGTACATTAATAATATTATTTGATATTGTATTTAGTAAGATAATGAATATTCAGATAATTAGAATGTTATCATAATATAAAAAATGATCTTATGTATTTGATTTTTTGAAAAAATAATTATATTTGTCGTGAATATTTATTACAAAATACCATGCAAACAAATAAGGAAAACAAAGTAATGTTATATCCTCATGTATCTGTTGACTGTGTTCTCTTAGGTGTAGATAATGAAGAACTCTGCGTATTGTTAACCGAACGTAAAAATGCCGGTACCGGTAAAACAGAATACAAATTGCCAGGAAGTATAATTTATGAAACCGAAGATCTGGATGATGCGGCTTATCGCGTATTGAATGAAACTACAGGATTAAAACGGATCCAATTAAAACAATTCCGTAGTTTCGGTTCTCCCTCACGTTCAACTAAAAAAGAAGACGCGGCATGGCTTGAAAGAGCTTATGAGATGAGGATCGGGCGTCTGGTTACTGTAGCTTATCTTGCCTTATGTAAAGTTAGAAAAACAAAACCGGACAACAAGAACGGAGCCGCTCAATGGACTCCGATCAGCAAATTACCGCCTCTGCCTTTCGATCATAGAGAAATAATTGAAGCCGCTGTGCAGGAGATTTGTATTTGGATTGAAATGGAACCTTCCATTATCTTCAATTACTTACCTCCTCTGTTCACAGCACTTCAGTTAAGACGTACATACGAAGTAATTTATAATAAGAGTCTGGATGTTCGAAATTTCCATAAAAAGATGAATTCGCTGGAATACGTCGTACAGACTGACGAAACAGAAAAAGGCGTTGCACACAGGTCGGCCCGTTATTATCGATTCGATAAAGTAAAATATAATAAAATGCGTTCTAAATTTAATAAAGGATAACTATGTATCTATTAGGTTGTGATATAGGAAGTTCTTCCGTAAAGGCTTCTATTGTCGATCAGGAAAGCGGAATTACTATAAGTTCCGATTTTTATCCGAAGGAGGAAGCTCCCATGATGGCGGTTAAGCCTGGATGGGCTGAACAGAATCCGGAGGACTGGTGGGAGTACTTAAAGATGGCAATTAAAGGGTCTATCAAGAAAGTAAATATACAGGGAGAAGACATTAAAGCCATCGGTATCTCTTATCAGATGCACGGATTGGTTCTGGTTGATAAGCATAAAGAAGTTTTACGTCCTTCTATTATCTGGTGCGACAGCCGTGCCGTACCGTACGGTGAACGTGCTTTCAACAGTATAGGGGAGGAGAGAAGCCTTTCTCACTTATTAAACTCGCCGGGTAACTTCACCGCTGCTAAACTTGCATGGGTAAAAGACAATGAACCACAGTTATTCGAGCGGATACATAAGTTCATGCTTCCGGGAGACTTCATCGCTATGCGTATGACCGGCGATTTAGTTACAACCGTTTCGGGATTATCGGAAGGTATCTTCTGGGACTTCAAAAATAATAAGGTATCGGAAGATGTTATGAATTATTTCGGGTTTCCGATGAGCTTTATACCTACGATCCATCCTACTTTCGGTAAACAGGGAGAACTTTTGGAATCGGTAGCCGTTGAACTGGGTATGAAGAAGGGAACACCTGTTACGTATCGTGCCGGTGACCAACCTAATAACGCTCTTTCGTTGAATGTCCTAAATCCTGGGGAGATCGCGGCAACGGGAGGAACTTCAGGTGTAGTGTATGGAGTGAATGATAAAGCCAACTACGATTTAAAATCACGTGTAAATACCTTCGCGCACGTAAATTATTCTATTGAACAGCCTCGGCTTGGTGTATTGCTTTGCATCAACGGCGTCGGTATCCTTAATTCGTGGATAAAAAAGAACGTAGCGCCGCAAGGTATCAGCTACGACGAATTGAACGATATGGCATCCACCATACCTGTTGGTTCTGAAGGACTTTCCATATTACCGTTTGGTAATGGCGCCGAACGTATGCTGGAGAATAAAGAGATCGAATGTTCCATTTATGGATTGAACTTCAATATCCATAATCAAAAGCATGTGGCGCGTGCCGCACAAGAAGGAATTGTATTCTCATTTAAGTACGGCATGGATATTATGAACGAGATGGGAATAGATATAGGTATCATCCGCGCAGGTAATGCAAATATGTTCCTCAGTCCGATATTCCGCGAAGCACTCGCAGGCGTTACAGGAGCCGTAATTGAGCTGTACGATACGAACGGCGCAGTCGGCGCTGCCAAAGGTGCAGGTATTGGCGCAGGCATTTATAAATCGCCGGAAGAAGCATTCCAATCACTAAAAAAGATAGACATAATCGAGCCCGACGGATTTAAAGCCGACGCTTATTGCGGCGCTTATGAAGTCTGGAAAGAACGTTTAGATAAAGCACTGACTAACTAATTACATTATTGAAAAGCGTATTAACCCGACGTTTGGAATTGATATAATACAATCAGGAAATAACGTACATAATTTCCGAAACTTATTTGGGTAAATTTTAGGATTTACGTACATGTTTTTTATTCGACATTTTTATTAATCTTTAATTATAAACTTATGAGCTTTTTTAAAGGAGAAAAAGAATTCTTCCCTGGAATAGGTAAGATTTCATTTGAAGGTAAAGAATCAAAAAATCCGATGGCGTTCCATTATTATGATGAGAACAAAGTGGTAATGGGTAAAACACTAAAAGACCACCTGCGATTCGCAATGGCTTACTGGCATACGCTGTGTGCTGAAGGCGGCGACCCTTTTGGCGGAGGAACAAAGACATTCCCCTGGAATGATTCGACTGACCCTATCACACGTGCTAAGTATAAAATGGATGCTGCTTTCGAGTTCCTTACAAAATGTAATATACCTTATTATTGTTTCCACGATGTTGACCTTGTGGACGAAGGCCCTTCTTTGGGAGAGTTTGAGAAACGCTTATTTACAATAGTCGACTATGCTAAACAATTGCAAAAGGAAACCGGCAAGAAATTATTATGGGGAACTGCAAATGTGTTTGGCGCTTCCCGTTATATGAACGGTGCTGCAACGAATCCTTACTTTGGCTCGGTAGCTTGTGCGGGTACTCAAATTAAAAATGCGATCGACGCAACCATCGCTTTAGGTGGCGAAAACTATGTATTCTGGGGCGGACGCGAAGGTTATATGAGCCTGTTGAATACAGATATGAAACGTGAAAAAGACCATTTGGCGATGATGTTATCCATGGCTCGCGACTATGCACGTAAAAATGGGTTCAAAGGAACATTCCTTATCGAGCCTAAACCAATGGAACCAACTAAGCACCAGTATGATGTAGACGCTGAAACAGTAATTGGTTTCCTTCGTTATTATGGTTTGGACAAAGACTTTGCCCTGAATATTGAGGTTAACCATGCCACATTAGCCGGTCATACGTTCGAACATGAATTGCAAGCGGCAGCCGACGCAGGTATGCTTTGCAGTATCGACGCAAACCGTGGAGATTACCAGAACGGCTGGGATACCGATCAATTCCCTGTTGACCTGTTTGAATTAGCGCAAGCCTGGCTGGTTATCCTCGATAATGGCGGACTGACCACCGGCGGAACAAACTTCGACGCAAAAACTCGCCGTAACTCTACAGACCTCGAAGATATCTTTATCGCTCATATCGGAGGTATGGACGCTTTTGCACGTGCATTGATGATCGCTGCCGATATCCTCGAAAACTCTGATTACAAAAAGATGCGCAAAGAACGTTATGCAAGCTTCGACAGCGGCGAAGGAAAAGCATTCGAAGACGGTAAATTAACTCTTGAAGAGCTGTACAAAATAGGCTTACGTGATGGCGAACCCAAACAAATAAGCGGTAAGCAAGAACTATATGAGATGATAATTAACAACCATATTTAATCAATTGAAAATGGAAAATTGAAAGTTGAAAATTAATACAAACTAAATTTTCAATTTTCAATTTTCAATTTTCCATTCTAAAATATTATTATGAGCAAGAAAAACTATAATTCCGGATATGTATTTGGAATTACGTTAGTTGCAACTTTGGGAGGTTTGCTCTTTGGATATGACACGGCGGTTATATCAGGAGCGGAAAAATCTATAGAAGCTTTTCTGATTACACCATTAGGATTGAGTTCTTTTATCCACGGAGCAACTGTCTCCAGCGCATTGATAGGATGTATTATCGGAGGCGCCTTATCCGGTTTTTTCTCTTCACGCCTGGGACGTAAAAGGTCATTGATATTGGCAGCTATTTTATTCTTCCTCTCTGCTTTAGGCTCTGCTTATCCTGAAACCTTTTTCTTTACCCGTGGGGAAGCTTCGATGGGCTTATTGGTGACATTTAACTTTTACAGGATCATAGGAGGTATCGGTGTTGGTTTAGCTTCTGCCGTATGTCCGATGTATATAGGCGAGATAGCACCGGCTGAAATTCGCGGGCGTTTGGTATCATTCAACCAGTTTGCCATTATTTTCGGGATGCTTGTCGTCTATTTTGTAAACTGGGGAATAGCAAACGGTCAGTCAATCGAATGGATCAATAATATTGGATGGCGCTATATGTTTGCCTCTGAAGCAATTCCTGCCGGATTGTTTGGACTGTTAGTTCTTTTTGTGCCTGAAACGCCGCGCTACCTTGCCTTAGTTCATAAGGATGATAAAGCGTTAGATGTTTTAGAGAAGATTAATACATCAAAGGAAAGGGCCAAACAAATATTAGCGGAGATCAAATCTACTGTATCAGCTGATTCTGTTAAAGGTAAACTATTGTCTTATGGGTGGAAGGTTATCATCATAGGTATCTTGCTTTCCGTATTCCAACAGTTTGTTGGTATAAATGTTGCTCTTTACTATGCACCTCGTATATTCGAAAGTATGGGAGCCGCAAAAGATGCTTCGATGTTGCAAACAGTTGTAATGGGGCTTGTAAATGTGATCTTTACGGTTATCGCCATTATGACCGTTGATAAAGTTGGACGTAAACCTCTATTGATAATCGGTTCGATCGGTATGGCTATCGGTATGTTTGCTATATCGACTTTATCGTTTCTTAATATTATCGGTATAAGTACATTGGTATTCATTATTATATATACCGCATCCTTCATGATGTCGTGGGGGCCAATCTGTTGGGTATTGATCGCCGAAATTTTCCCGAACAAGATCAGGGGACAGGCGGTTGCTATTGCAGTTGCCGCTCAATGGGCAGCAAACTACTTAGTATCCTCCACATACCCTGCCATGATGGACTTCAGCGGAGGAATGACTTATGGCTTTTATGGATTAATGGCCGTTCTCTCAGCCATCTTTGTCTGGAAAATGATTCCTGAAACGAAAGGGAAAACTCTGGAAGAGATGGAGAAATACTGGAAGAAGTGATATTTAATGTTTAATGCTTAATGATTAATTGGCACGCAGAATAAATTATTATCCATTAATCATTGTTTTTTTATAGAGTGATAGTGCTTATAGGAGTTGCTATCCATGAGATTCATCCAAATAATAATTTGAAAGAATTTGGCCGGTGTATTTTATTAATATATAACTTTGCGTCCTGTAACAATAAACAATTTATAATATGTCGGTTGCAAAACGTGATTTAGAAAACAGGAAAGTAACAACCCATCGTTTGGTTGAAATGAAGCAAAGAGGAGAAAAAATCTCCATGTTGACTGCTTATGATTATTCAATGGCTAAGTTGATTGACCAGGCAGGTATGGATGTTATTTTAGTTGGTGATTCTGCTGCGAATGTTATGGCAGGATATACCACAACACTTCCGATTACTTTAGATCAAATGATTTATCATGGTAGGTCTGTTACACGAGCAGTAAAAAGAGCGTTGGTAGCTGTCGACTTACCTTTTGGTACTTATCAGGGTAATTCGAGGGAGGCTATATCTTCTGCCATCCGCGTGATGAAAGAAACGTATGCCGATTGCTTAAAACTGGAAGGAGGAGCAGAGATAAAAGAATCTATCGTACGTATATTGTCTGCCGGTATTCCTATTATGGGGCATTTAGGATTAACACCCCAATCCATTAATAAATTCGGAACATACACTGTACGTGCCCGTGAAGAAGATGAAGCAAAGAAATTAATTGAGGATGCCCATTTGCTTGAAGAATTAGGTTGTTTTGCAATTGTATTGGAAAAGATCCCTGCAAAACTGGCAGCGCAGGTGGCTTCTGAATTAACCATACCGATCATTGGCATTGGTGCAGGTAACGGAGTAGACGGACAAGTACTGGTAATGCACGATATGCTGGGAATAACAGAAGGATTCTCCCCACGCTTCCTTCGTCGTTATGCTAACCTGAAAGAAAATATCACGAAAGCAGTCCAGTCCTACATCGAAGATGTAAAACGTCAGGACTTCCCTAACGAACAAGAACAATACTGAATCAATTGAAAATTGAAAGTTGAAAATTGAAAATGAAATACCAACAAACATTTTCAATTTTTAACTTTCAATTTTCAATTAAAGCGAAGCGTCCTGCCATTTTCCTTTGATAAGTTCGCGGGTGGTTTTGATGCCGTTTTCTTTTAGTAATTGAAGGATTTCGTTTCGGCCGTCATTTACCAGATCGGGGAAGTGACAGTCTGAATTAACCAAAACAGGGATATTCATTTCTTTCAATAATGGGATAAACCTCAGATGAGGGAAAGTCTGTGTTTTTCTTTTATAGTTTTTGGTGTTTATCTCTACCATTAAACCTTTTTGGGCTATAAGATCGAGGCATTCCTTAAATGATTTATGATACCAGTCGGCATCTAATGAAAAATCTTCGCATCGTTGCCCGTTCATATATACTTTATCTATATGTCCGACGATGTCGATTCCTCCGGATTCAATCATTCGCATGATTGATTCGTAGTAACGATTGACCAGTTTTTTGATATCTCCTTCAAAATATCTGTTTACCGAATCCTTATAATCTGCAAATGCACCATCAATACATACCATATTATTTTCTTCCAATATCTCTGATAAAGGAAGGAAATGAACGGAACCAATCCGATAATCCAACGGTAACTCCCGGAAGTATGGAATAGATGCGTTGAAAGTATCATCTAGGTAATCGATTTCCAGAGCGGTATATATTTCGAGCTGGTCTGCATATTTCTTTTTCAGACGGTCTATTTCAGCAAGATATTCCGGCATGTCCGAAGCCGACATATTCCAAAACGTTTCAAATGGGAGAGGAGCGTGCGAAGAAAAACCATACGCCCGAAATCCTTTGGATATCGCAAACTTTACAAAATCCTCAGGCGCACTTCTTCCATCGCAAAATGTACAATGACTATGATAGTTGCTTAAAATCATTCTGATTTTAATAATTAAAAATTGAAAATGGAAGGTTGAAAATTAAATACAGGCGGTGAAAAATCATTTTCCATTTTCAACTTTTCCATTTTCAATTAAAGTTATGAAATAACTTTCAGCTCTTTGCCTACTTTGATGAAGGCGGCAATCGCTTTGTCTAAGTGGGTTTTTTCATGACCGGCCGATACTTGTACACGGATACGGGCTTGTTCTTTTGGAACAACAGGGTAGTAGAAACCAGTTACATATATACCTTCTTCCTGCATGCGCGCGGCAAAGTCTTGCGACAGTTTGGCGTCATACAACATAACGGCGCAGATGGCCGATTGAGTTGGCTTGATATCAAAACCAGCGGCTATCATCTTGTCGCAGAAATAAGTAACATTGTTCATTAATTTGGTATGCAGGTCGTCACTTTCATCCAACATCTTGAACATTTCGAGGCTGGCGCCTACAATTACCGGTGCAAGTGAATTGGAGAATAGATAAGGACGTGAACGTTGCCGGAGCATATCGATTATTTCTTTCTTGCCGGTCGTAAATCCGCCCATTGCACCGCCGAAAGATTTTCCAAGCGTACCTGTGAAGATATCTATTTTGCCGTAACAATTGAACTGTTCAGCCACTCCGCGGCCTGTTGGGCCTACTACTCCGGCGGAATGCGACTCGTCCACCATCACAAGTGCATCGTACTTTTCTGCTAATTCACATATCTTGTCCATGGGAGCTACATTACCGTCCATAGAGAACACACCGTCCGTAGCGATGATGCGGAAACGTTGTGCCTGGGCTTCTTTCAAACAGCGTTCCAGATCGTCCATGTCGGCATTTGCATAGCGATAACGTTTTGCTTTACATAAGCGTACTCCGTCGATGATAGAAGCATGGTTTAATGCGTCCGAAATAATGGCGTCTTCTTCTGAAAATAAAGGTTCAAACAGACCTCCGTTAGCGTCGAAACAGGCAGCGTATAAAATGGTGTCATCCGTTTTAAAGTACTTTGAGATTGCCGCTTCCAGTTGTTTGTGTAAATCCTGGGTTCCGCAGATAAAGCGGACAGACGACATTCCGTATCCATGCGTATCCATGGCTTCTTTCGCTGCTTTAATCAAACGTTGGTTGTCAGAAAGGCCTAAATAGTTGTTGGCGCAAAAATTTAAAACGTGTTCTCCGGCATTGACTTGAATGTCGGCTCTTTGTGGCGTCGTAATAATACGCTCGTTCTTGTACAGTCCGGCAGATTTGATATTGCCAAGTTCCTCTGTCAAGAAATCTTTTAATTTTCCGTACATACCCTTTGTTTTTTGTTTGTTTAATTAGATATGCAAAGGTCAATATTTTTTGGCAAATATTTCTACGAATAGGAAGAAAGTTTACCCTTACAATTGCTCCGCTTTGAAGCCGGCTTCTTTGACAGCCGTAATGATAATTTCAGGGGAAACATCTGCTGATACGGTAAGTTCTCTATCAGAAGTATTCAGGTCGATGCTCCATTCGTCAGCTTTGATCACTTGGTTTAGTTTTTCGCCAATGGCAGCTACGCAGCCGCCACACTTGGCGTTCGTTTTGAATTTCATCGTTTTATATATGTGTTTTATAGGGAATGAATAACTATTTATTTCATAAATTTCAACCGGAGGCTGTTTGTTACAACTGCAACCGAACTAAAAGCCATAGCGGCACTGGCAATCATCGGATTCAGCAATAATCCATTAACGGGATATAATACTCCGGCTGCCAATGGTATGCCAATAAGGTTAAAGATAAATGCCCAGAAAAGATTCTGTTTGATAGAACGTACTGTTTGTTTCGATATCCGTATCGCTTCAGGAAGCAACATTAGGTCGGAAGTCATTAGCGTTACCATGGCAACATCCATAGCGATATCCGTTCCTTTACCCATCGCTATACTGACATCTGCCCTTGCCAATGCCTGAGAATCATTAATACCGTCACCAACCATGGCAACCTTTTTTCCGGTGGCTTGAAGTTCTTGTATGTATTCATCTTTATCGTTGGGTAAAACACCTGCTTTAAAGTGCTGGATACCTAAAACCGTAGCAACTTTTTCAGCGCTGAAACTATTATCTCCTGTAAGTAAATGAACTTCAATTCCTTGTTTTTGTAAGGTATCAACGGCAATAAGTGAAGTTCGTTTTATACGGTCGGCGATGGCTAATACAGCTAACAATGTGGTTTCGCCACCATAATATACGATACTGTTACCGTTTTGTTTCCATTTCTCGATGTGTATTTTGACCTTATCCGGGATTATGACATCGAATTTATTTGCCAATGCTTCATTTCCTACCCAATAAGTAACGCCATCTGCTTCCAGTTGGATACCTTCTCCCGTACGACTTTCAAATTTTTCAGGTTCAAAGACGGTAGCTCCGGAGTCTTCCATCCATTTAATAATGGCTGAAGCGAGAGGATGTTCCGATTTTAGCTCGGCAGTATAAAGTATGTCCAGATAACGAACGTTGGCTTCGGATAACCAATAGGAGTCAATTACCTGTGGCGTTCCTTCGGTTAATGTTCCTGTTTTATCCAATACAATAGTATCGATCTTGCATAAGTTCTCGAGAGCGTATGCATCTTTAATAAGGATATGCCGCTCTGCTGCTTTCCCCATGCCGACCATTAATGCTGTGGGGGTAGCTAATCCGAGTGCACAGGGACAAGCAATCACCAATACAGAGACAGCAGAAAGTAATCCGTATGAAAAGTAAGATTCTCCGCCGACAACCAACCATACTACAAATGTAATGACGGCAATTAATACAACAGCGGGTACAAAAATCCGGCTGATCTTATCGACTATCCGCTGTACAGGCGCTTTGCTGCCTTGTGCTTCCTGTACCATGTGGACAATCTGCGATAAAACCGTATCCTTACCAACACTCGTTGCCTGGATGGTAAAAGCGCCTTTCTGGTTGATCGTACCTGCTAAAACCTTATCACCCTTTAGTTTTCCCACCGGGATAGGTTCACCGCTGAGCATGCTTTCGTCAACAGACGAAGCACCGTTAACTAATATTCCATCTACCGGTATCTTTTCACCAGGACGAACCCGTATGATATCATTCCGTTGCAAAACAGATATGGGAACTTCGAGTTCTTTTTCATCAATAACTTTCCATGCCGTTTTAGGTTGAAGACCCATCAATCCCTTTATCGCAGATGAAGTACTGTTTTTAGCCCGTTCTTCCAGTAGTTTACCCAGCAATACAAAAGCAATGATAATACCTGATGCTTCGTAATATACGTGAGGTTCCAATCCTTTTTCGAGCCAAAACTGTGGAAATATGGTATTGAATAAACTGAAGAGAAAGGCAATCGATGTACTTAATGCAACCAATGTATCCATATTTGGATTCCCCTTCAGGGCATGGCGTACACCGTTTATATAAAATGACCGTCCGAACAAAACCATAATGGCTAGAGCCAGTATCATCATGATCCAGTTGGCATAAGGCGTATGCATAAATACCATTCCCAATAAAGCTAAAGGAATGGCAAGCACCCAGGCCCCGATGGTATTTCTTTTCAAACGTTGATAATGTTTACGGTTATTCTCATCACGTACTTCCGAAGCATTATCTTCTTCTATTACCAAATCGTAGCCGGACGATCTGACAGCTGTCTTCATATCTTCGAGGGAGATTTCAGAAGGACGGTACGTAACTTTCAGTGTATTAGTGGCAAAGTTAACAGAAGCATCTTCTACTCCATGAAGTTTTTGTATGGTACTTTCAACATTGTTTGCACATACGGCACAACTCATATCAAGTACGGGCAATATTTTAGTTTCAATAATATTCATTATTAACGATCTTAGCTATACCTTCTTATAAAACAAACTCCCGACCTGTTTGTTGCTTTTTCTTTTTGGTAAAATGGCAAGAAGGTACTGGTTCATCCCTACATAAATACAAAGTTAATCAATTTCATTGATTAAATAAGGATATTATC
>DAMCDT010000077.1:6936-12765 GCA_032058265.1 Tannerellaceae bacterium | reverse complement strand
ATATAATAAATAATTTAATATGTTTCAAAAATAATTTTTTTCGGTATAATTGTAATCCTATATTTTAGTTATATTCAGACAAGAGATGGTTATTAAAATAACACTTAATGAGGCAATTATTTATATTTAATTTTTTATTAGTATTTATAATAATCGTGGTTAAAACCGGTAAAATTAACCTACTATGGACTCCTTTATATCTCCTTACACCTTCCACTAATGCAGTTAAACCCTTTTGAGAAGCGGTCTTGAGAGTGGAATATTCTTCCACTTAATATATCTTACTATCACCTTATACACGTGCTTTTAATAATTGGTTGCCTCCGGTATTAAATAGCTAACTTCCCAATATATTTGACATACATGTTACGGGTGGGAAATAATAAGTGAGTTTAGCTTACAAAACTCCGGGGTTTGTTCGATAAAGGACCAGAGCTTTGCAGACAAAAGTAGTGAGCTTTTTTTGCTTCATTCATTTGTAAGAAGTAAGCAAATTAAAATAGGACAATAAACTATACTGTTCTTATCTCAAACCATTGTAATGGTTGAAAAAAGTTATCACAGTGGTTTATGAAAACCATTGCCGTCACTTGCAAAAGTTATTGTAATAACTTTATAGTTTGACTGCAATGAATTTATGAGTTCTTTATTTTTTTATGATGTCCGTCAATCACAAAAGATTGGGATAAATCCTAAGTGGAAGAATATACACATGCGTGGAAGATGATATTTCACGCTTTACTCATTAATTCACAGCTATTTATAAGGAAAAGTGGAAGGTGAAGATAGGTAGTAAAAACACGCTATTGGAGGTTATAGATATCAATAAGACCATAAACTAACTTACCAAGACAGGGCGAAGCCCTTGAGAGCATTAGCATCGGGTATCGCCCGATGAATAAGAGGTCAGATCCGTCTAAATTAAAGGGGCAACGCCCCGTTAGAAAGCCCCAACAGGGCGTCAAAGCTCCGAGGGCATCGCCCTCAGCGTAAAACATCCTCGCCAGAAATGTATGGCGATGCCATACGCTAATACCCACAGGCCGTTGGCCTGTAAGTATATCACCGCAAAAAGCTGAATTAATGAGAGAAAATGGTAAGTTTAAATAAAAAATTGCTTAAAAAGTGAAAGAACAATTGAAAGATATGAACTATTCTAAAGAAAGTTTGTTCATAAAGCATCTTTGAAATGATGGACAGTTGTTTTTATATATTTAAAAGCTTTGACAATCATCTGATTTTTAAAGATAAACGGGCCCATATTAAAGTAAAATTAGTACAAATTTAAAAAGTTAGAAACAATGAAATCGACTAAATCAAGCGACGGCAGAAGCCAAAACGCTCGCAACGAAGCAAGAGATTCTCAAGGACGTTTCGAGTCTAAAGACGAAAAGAAAGGTTCACGTTCATCTTCTACAACTAGTAGCTCTAAACACTCTACTGGTGACAAGAAAACGAACAATAAATGAGAAAGTCTCATTATATTTAAACAAAAAAAGATGTAATATTTAATATTACGTCAATAGAGAACAGCTTTCATACAAGTTAATTGGACTGGAAGTTGTTCTTTTCATTTGTCAATAAATTATAGATAAATATGGAAGAGAATATAAACCAACCGACATGGAATGAAAATACATTGATATCCAACAGTAGTCGTATTATTCTGCATAAGATTGCCAACTGGACAAAGTTTCTGTCGATCGTCGGTTTTGTGATTTTAGGATTGAATGCGCTGTTTATCTTATCTGCCGGAGCTATGATAGACGAAGTTAACAGATATATGGAAATGCGAAGTATGTATCCTTACACACCGGGTGTATTTAAATGGTTTTATGCTGTTATTTATTTAATAATAATCGGACTATCCTGTATCCCCGTATTTTATTTATATAAATTCTCCGATAAAACAAAAGAAGCTTTAAAAAGGAATAATACAAAAGTGCTTACGGAAGCTTTGAAGTTTCTCAATTCACACTATACCTGGGTAGGGATATTTACTATACTAGGTTTAGTATTTGTTCTATCCGCATTTTTATTTATGATCGTCGGGTTAATTGCTTATATGTAAAGGTAAGCAGTTAACAAACGACTAATCATGCCAGTCACCATTGTCTTTGATCAACTTAACCAACCGTTCTACCGCTTCGGACTCAGGAATATTTTTCAGGACACATACTTTTCCTTTATATAAATTTACCTTACCTCTTCCGGAACCCACATAACCATAATCGGCATCAGCCATTTCGCCGGGACCATTGACAATGCATCCCATAATACCGATCTTTAATCCTTTCAGATGAGAAGTCGCAGCCTTTACACGTGCGATAGTTGTCTGCAAATCATATAATGTACGCCCGCAACCGGGACAAGAGATATATTCTGTTTTACTGATACGTGTACGGGTAGCCTGAAGTATTCCGTACATAATATTATCGGATACGATTGCTTCTCCGCTTTCATTATGCAACATAATGCCGTCACCGAAACCATCCAGGAAAAGTGTTCCGAAATCAACTGCAGCTTTTACCTGTAAAGATTCTATATCCGTTTCGTTATAATCGCAGTGAAGAACAATCGGTACATTGCATCCTGCTGTTATTAACTTATGTATGGCGGCACGCATATCTCCCACCCTATTTCGATGATACGAACTCAATACAACGATGGCTGTTTTAACTTCAGAAAGTATTCGGAGGGTCGTTTCGTTAAGGTCGTCATGAGTCAAACGAATAAACTTTAAAACCGAGTCGATAGTTTTTAATTCCTCTATTTCTGATGCTATATAATAAGGATAAACATGAGACCGTGGCTTCCAGAAATGTGCATCTACTAAAAGCTTATGATTATCCGGGAAATTGTCAGGGTCTTCCTTTCCAATGTAAAAAAAATCAGGAGGCGAAGCAAAATTAAAATCGATATTTCCATTACTTCGGTCGGAGATAACAACGGGAGGTAAACCTCCTCCTATATTTTCTGTTTGACGGCTAATGCGTCTGTCGATAAGCAAAGGACTGTAGCCCGGCGATAAGGAAGCGACAATCGGCTGATGTCCTTCCCGACCCTTTATATAATCAACTAATTTACGAGCCACCGGGATTTCAGCTTCCGGTTCTTCACTTAATGAGACACGTATCGTATCACCGATACCATCAGATAATAAAGCCCCGATACCTACCGCGCTTTTTATCCGTCCGTCCTCGCCGTCTCCTGCTTCAGTTACACCTAAATGCAGCGGATAGTGCATATCTTCGGAATACATAACTTCAACCAGTAAACGAACGGTTTTAACCATCACTACCGTATTGGAGGCTTTCATGGAAATAACTACATCAGTAAAGTTCTCATCCCTGCAAATCCGTAGAAACTCCATACACGAAGCAACCATTCCTTCAGGCGTATCACCATATTGATCCATAATACGATCAGACAATGAACCGTGGTTCACTCCTATCCTAATAGCCGTCTTATGTTCTTTACATATTCTCAAAAATGGAACAAATCGTTCGCGGATCATCTCAGGATCAGAAGAATAATTCCCCGGATTAATCCTTACTTTCTCGATCATCTGTGCAGCAACTTCGGCTGCTTTCGGATTAAAATGAATATCTGCTATTAAAGGAGTATAGTAGTTTTTCTCATTGAGTTTTTTTCTTATTTCACCCAGGTTATAAGCTTCCCGTTCTCCCTGTGCGGTTAATCGAACGTATTCCGATCCGGCATCGATCATACGCATGCCTTGTTGTACACAAGCTTCGGTATCCATCGTAGATACATTTGCCATTGACTGGATACGGATAGGATTATCACCTCCCATAGGTGTACCCCCTATATTTACAACAGATGATATCCGGCGATGATAATTGAAGTAATCCACGCTTAATTAATTGAAAGTTGAAAATTGAAAGTTGAAAAACGAAGAAATAATTTTCAACTTTCAATTTTCAATTAATTTGTTTTGTACTTATAATGAACGTCTGCCAATTCAGCGTTGGCTTTTACTATTTTATTTTTCAGGTCTTCTTTGTAGGATGCTAACTTGTTCTGAAGTTGTTCGTCTCCTACGGATAGTATTTGTACGGCCAGGATACCGGCGTTTAGAGCTCCGTTGATTCCTACGGTTGCTACAGGTATTCCGGGAGGCATTTGTACAATTGCTAATAATGCGTCCATTCCATCGAGGGATGAATTGATCGGCACACCGATTACAGGAAGAGTAGTCATGGAAGCAATCACCCCACAAAGATGGGCAGCCATTCCTGCTGCGGCAATAATTACTTTTATTCCACGGTCTTTTGCTCCTTTGGCAAATTGTTCTACTTCGGCAGGCGTCCGATGAGCGGAAAGAGCATGCATTTCGAATGGAATTTCCATATCGTTTAAGAATGATGCAGCTTTTTCCATGACGGGCAGATCAGAAGTACTGCCCATGATTATGCTTACTACTGGAGTCATTTTTTAATGATTAATGATTAATGATTAACGATTAGTTGATATCTGTATATTAATCATTAATCGTTAACCATTAATCGTTAGAAATTTACTTCCCAATCAGTGCTTTGTAATCATCGGCTGATAATAGTTCGTCCAATTCTCCTGAATCGGCGATAGCTACTTTGATCAACCAACCTTTTCCGTAAACGTCTTCATTTACTTGTTCCGGTTTGTCTTCCAGTTCGGCGTTTACTTCTAAAACTTCTCCGCTAATCGGCATAAATAAATCAGAGACCGTTTTAACGGCTTCAATTGAACCGAATACTTCTTCTTTTTTTAGCGTTTCACCTTCAGTTGCGATATCAACAAACACGATTTCACCTAATTCGTTTTGTGCATAGTCTGTGATACCAACATAAGCCTCATTACCTTCTACACGTAGCCATTCATGATCTTTAGTGTACTTTAATTCAGCAGGAAAATTCATACTTGAGTGTTTTTAATTAGATTAATAAATAGATAATACTAGAAAACGATGCGCCAAAGGTACATAGAAATCCTAACCCGATACCTGAATATACTTGCATAGGTGTATGTTTTTCAAGGATTATACGGGAAGTTCCTATTAATCCGGCAGCGATAATTACGATTATGAATAAATGATATGGATTAATCATCTGGATTTGTGCAACACCCATTATAGCGCCTAATAATCCTCCGACACCTAAACCGTGGGCGCTGATCTTCCAGAAGAAATTAATACATAATGCTATGAATAATGCAAAACATATACCGATGAACATGGATAATATCCAGAACGGCATCTGCATTTTATAAAGATATAACAGGCAAACCATATTGGACGTGATAAAGATCAGGTAGGGAACTACCCGTTCTCTTTTATCCGTTAACTCCAAATCACCGGCCGCTCCACTCCTAACCATCAGCAAAACCAATAAACCGGGAATGACAGCGGTAGTCAGAAATACTCCTCCTAATTCATATAGTTTTACCGGCATGGGGTACAAAGCCAGGAAAGTATAATTGAGCGCCAGCAGCATACCATAGGTAGCCATTAATAAAGGATGGAAAACAACAGATATTATGTTTGCGAATAACTTCATACGTATGCAAAGTTATATTTCTTTTCTGAGGCGGGCAACCGGAATCTCCAATTGTTCACGATACTTTGCCACCGTACGGCGTGCAATTACATAGCCTTTTTCTTTCAGGAAAGAAGCCAGTTCCTCATCCGTTAACGGCTTACGTTTATTCTCTCCTTCTATATAATCTTTCATGATCTTTTTAACCTCGCGGGTAGATACTTCTTCGCCACTATCGGTTTGCATTGACTCTGAAAAGAAATACTTTAAAGGATAAATACCAAAATTAGTC
>DAMCDT010000077.1:0-6926 GCA_032058265.1 Tannerellaceae bacterium | reverse complement strand
ACCCGTGAAATAGTAGATATATCATAACCGGCACGTTCAGCCACATCTTTCAGAATCATGGGCCTCAATGTCGATTCTTCCCCGGTCAGAAAGAAGTCTCTTTGCAAGGAAATGATCGTTTCCATCGTGCGCTGCAAGGTTTCCTGGCGTTGGCGGATAGCATCGATAAACCATTGAGCCGAATCTAGCTTCTGTTTTACAAATTGTACGGCATCACGCATTTCGCTTGTCTGGTTTGCTTTATTTGATGCATAATTTTGAAGCATCTCCGAATAGTCACGGTTGATATGAAGATCGGGGATTCCTTTGTTGTTCATGCTAAGGAAAAGCTCTCCGTTATGAGCTTCTACCAGAAAGTCAGGTGTTACCTGGCTCATCATTGCTTCCATGGAACCGCCCCAGCTATTCCCGGGTTTAGGATTCAATACGGTAATTTCCTGGATGGCTTTCTTAAGCTGATCCTCGCTAACTGAAAGTGCACGCATGATTTTATCATAATGTTTGCGCGTAAATTCTTCGAAATAGTTCTTCAGGATTGTAATAGCCAGTTCCACTTCCGGCGAATCTTCCCGTTTTTCCAATTGAAGAAGTAGACATTCCCTTAGGTTACGTGCGCAAATGCCGGGAGGGTCGAAGTCCTGTATTATTTTAAGAATAGATTCAATTTCCGATTCGTCCACTTCCTGTCCGGCCTGAAATACCAGATCATCTGCAATGGAAGACAGATCCCTCCTTAGATAGCCGTCATCATCGATATTGCCAATAATGTATTCGGCAATTTTCATTTCCTTTTCAGGAAGGTCACGTAAGCCCAATTGTTGCAAAAGATATTCATTCAATGACTGGCTAACGGAAAAGGGTATATCTTCTTTCTGCTCTTTGCGCTCACTTATTTCACGGAGTTTATAATCGGGAATATCATCTTCTGTCAGGTAATCGCCTAATGACAGATCCACATCCGGATCATTGGAAGAAGTTTCGTCACTCATTTCCGTATCAGTACGCTCTAATTCTTCCGATATGTCTTGTCCTTCTTCCAAAGCAGGATTTTCTTCCAGTTCATGTTTTACTCTCTCTTCCAACTCTATAGTCGGAAGTTCGAGGAGCCTTATCAACTGGATCTGTTGAGGAGAAAGCTTCTGTTGCAGCTTTTGTTGTAACTGTTGTTTCAGCATACAAGAATAACTCTTTCTATATTAACAGTGCAAATATAAGTTTTTAACCCAAACCGTTTAAGAACAAAACATAATTTATATTTGTTACTGGGAAATTCCATATATCATAACAATTTATTCAGTAGGTCACCGGAGCGTTGTTCCATGATGGATTGCAATTCATGTTTCAATAGAGGGAAATTTTCTTTATCATAAGAATGTGTTATTACCCCGTCTTGCAGGTGATGGATATAATCACAACAGTTAGTCAATGACTCAAATATATGAGAAGTGATCAAGATTGTCTTTCCTTTCGCACGTAAACGGTCAAGTATCATGATCAGTAAATGTACCGTCTCCAAATCAAGACTGTTAAAAGGTTCATCTAATATCATCACCGGTTTGTTCTGCTTGATAACAGCCAACAAGGCTAGTTTTTTACGCATACCTGTCGAATAACTTTCCGTTATATCATCTAAAGGCAATGCTAATAATTCCTGCCAACGTTTGAGTTTGAAACCGGTATCTTCATTAAACAAAGCAAGATATTCGTTCCCGGTCATATAGGGATAAAAGTAATTCTCCGACTCCAGATAGGCTATCTCTTTTCGCCTTAAAGGTTCGTCATTATATAGAATGTTGCCTTTATCCGGTTTTATAAAATGAAAGATCGTATTCAGAAGAGTGGTTTTTCCTGAGCCGTTAAAACCGGCTAAGCCGTGGATTTGCCCCTCCTCCATCGAAAGGTCGATATCTTTTAGTACTTCATTTCCTTTTTTATAGGATACCGATAAGTCTTTAATCGTAAGCATATAAATACTGAGTTAAGTTTTGTTGAGCGCGGAAAGAATAACGTAACAATAAAAAGATAGTCAGCGGAGCTAATATGGGTATAACTATTCCGATAAATGAAAGACTGATCGGTATTTCTCCTCCCGTTATTTTACTGTCAGGCTCATACAATGCATATTTGGAAACAACATATAAAATAACGTTCAAAAGACTCAAAGTAATAAAGATAAGCAGAAGCCACCAATTGGCAGGATACATCAGGAAATATAAAAAGCAAACAGGCAGAAGCGCTAAAACAACCGCCCGAAGATTAATATTTATCTTTTGCAAAAGAAATTTTCCGGCTTTGGTTTCACTGCTACACAGGATTGCCCGTGATTCGCCATAACGGAAACAATCAAAAACGATAACGATGCAAAACCACAAAAAGACAAACGAAAGATAAGGAACAAGCAATCCTGCAAATGCACCCAAATATAAAAGACAAAGCATAACACCATATCGTCTCATTCCAATCCTTAATTCAAAAGCTTTAGCCGGAATGAAACGGGGCACCGGAAAACCATTCCTGATCCGGTTAAATGGACGTTTAAAAAAAGCAATACATACTATACATGCAATAACTCCTAATAAAATAAAGCAGAACCCTTTAATAAGAATAAGTATAAAGACGGGTAAAGCAATCAATAAATAATCCGTAAAAAAAACCCGCCATGAATGTTCATCAATCAATTGCACAAAATGATAATCTCTCCTGCGGAGATGAATAATCAATAGAAGTAGTAAACTAACTCCTCCAACTATATTAGCATGAATAACATTTGTTATAAAACTGAACAATATATAAAAGACAAAACTTATCAAACCTATCACTATGACGAGGTAAAGTATAGGTATATCCGACATGAAATGATCAAATTGTTTTGACCGGAATTTTAGGAAAGCCTTATTCATATATTATGATCAATTTTTCCAAAGATACGAATTACAGATTTATTCATTTCAATTATTGCCGGGAAGTAAATAACAATTTACCGTTTTACAAATGACGGTTATAATTTTCAGGATTTACCATATTCATTTTTAAAGGGATGTACATAACTTTCTGAAACGATAATGTACATCCGACAACCTACCAGTTTAAGCTACTAATCAATGATTATTATTCCGGTGATATCAACCAAAATTTTGTAATTCCATTTAGAACATCTACCTTTGTTGAACGATTGTTCAATTTTATAATGAGACAAACAGAAACCAAAGATGAAATAATCAGGAAAACCTTTGTGCTCCTCCTAAAAAAAGGATACAACGGAGTTTCCATCACCGACATCCAACAGGCAACAGGTATGTCGAGAGGATTATTATATCATTATTTCGGAAGTAAAGAAGAATTGTTCCGGATTACAGGAGAGACTTACCTCCTGGATATCCTTAGAATACATCCGGAAAATGATGGTGGCATACCGGAAATGATTCGATACATCACCGCACATTACAAAGACATATTCAGAGGATGGAAAGAAATGTCGGGCAACGATAATATAACGATCGCCAATTATGACATCCTTTTCTATCAGATGATGGAAAGGGAAGAAAGTCTTTCCAAAAGTTATACGAAATTAAGAAACAATGAATTAGTTTATTGGAGCAATGCAGCATCGAAATCAATGGAGCGTGGTGAGATACGGAATACATTAGCTCCCGGAAAAATTGCCAGGCATTTCACTTGTCTGCTCGACGGTATCTGGATGTCTTCCCAGGATACGGTATCAATAGAAAATGTTATTACTCACATGCGTGAGATATTAATGGATTATTATAGGTTATTGGAAGTTTAAATTTTTTTACTCAACCGTTGAACGATTGTTCAACAATAAGTAATTTATGGAAAAGAAAGTGCAGTTGACCACGCAGGAATTGCTTGCGTCGGGAAAAATGGGTTCGTTAATCGCCAGGTATGCTATACCCGGTGCGGTAGGATTAGTATTTTTCAGCCTTCAGTCGATTGTAGACGGTATCATTGTTGGCAGGCTCCTCGGTTCGGATGCTCTTGCCGGGGTTAATATCGTTATGCCAACATATACGTTGCTTACAGCCGTTTCCATTATTCTCGGAGTGGGTGCGCAGGCACAGATGAGTATCGGAATGGGACAGGCAAACTATAGTAAAACAAAAAGCGCATTCAAATCGGGATTGATAGCACTGATGTTTTTCGCCGTGGCTTATGCCATTTTAATAAATGTATTTCCACGTACAGCAGCAGAACTGTTAGGCGCCGATGAGCACCTTATGGATTATTCGGTCAGTTATATACGAGGTGTAATGCCTTTTATCATTGCCAATGCCTGCTTCTATTATTTCGACTATGTACTGAAAGCGCTCGGTCATCCGCGTTTTGCTATGTACATAATGATCGCTTCCATCGTACTCAACGTAATTCTAAGTATATTATTTGTAGCAGTTCTCGATATGGGAACATTCGGAGTCGGCTTGGGTACCGGACTTAGCGTACTGCTGGGAGGGGTACTCTCAGGCTGGGTCTCTTTCCGGCAGATGGCTGAAGACAAACACCTGCGGATGGGAAAAGGCCATTTCAGTTGGCGCTTATTGGGACGTATCTTCTATAACGGATCATCAGAAGGTGTATCAGAGATTGCTATGGGAATTACCTTACTTGCCTTTAACCTTTCCCTCATGAAATATGCTGGTAAAGATGGTGTGGCCGCTTTTTCCGTAATAAATTATCTTGTATTCATCGGTACGAGCATACTTTTAGGTATATCAAACGGAGTAGTGCCGGTCATCAGCTTCAATCACGGTGCGCAATTAAAAGACCGGATCAGGCAGTCCGTACGGATAGTAATCAAAAGCAATTTTATCATCGGCCTGATATTCTTCATCTTTTTATGGGTATTCGGAGAAACCCTGGTATCCCTTTTTATCTCTTCCGACGGTAATAAGGCAGTTCTCGATATGGCGGCAAGCGGTTCAAAGATCATCGCTTTGGGATTCTTCTTTAACGGATTCAATATTTTCTGTGCCAGCTTCTTCACAGCAGTGGACAACCCCAAGTTATCCCTTTTGATCGCTGCACTAAGAGGTATCGTATTTATCCTTATCGGTATTGCTGTACTACCTCCGCTATTTGGCCTCAATGGTATCTGGATGACCGTCCCGGTAACAGAATTACTAACAGCGGTTATCGCTTTCTACCTTATACGACAGCAGAGGTAAAGCTATAAATTGCAACATAAAATGTTATAGAATAAATTGTTTTTCGTACAAATTCACACCAACAACATCAACGTAGAAAGAATAGTAACAACAATAATAAACTTACGGTAACTTTGCTCAGGCACTTTCTTAACGAACCATATTCCGATTATTGCACCAATAATCATAAAGGGAATGGAGAGTGCATTGAGGCAAAGGGATGCAAAAGAAATGTTTTCCCATGCAAATACCTGCAAGGGAATCTTCAAGTAATTTACCACAAGGAAAAACCAGGCGCTTGTACCTACAAAGCTGTACTTCGGCAGGCGCATGGAGAGGAGGTATACAGCCATTACGGGACCAGCCGCATTTCCAATCATCGTGGTAAATCCTCCCATCAGTCCGAATAACGGGGCGTACCACCACTTTGAGAAAATTTTGCTGTCTTTTCCTGTGCGCTCCGTCCAGAACATTACACCGATCCCAATAAATATACAGAAAGCCATGAGCCTGCGGAATTCATCAGGAGGTATAATCTTATCGACGGCTAATGCAAGAAAGAATCCAGCAATTGCAGCGGGAAGTAGTTTCCAGATATACTTCCATTCCGCCATACGTCGATAATACATAACAGCAATAAGGTCGGAGAAACACAGCATCGGTAGAATCAGTCCCGTTGACGGCTTGGCGCCGAAATTAATAGCCATCAAAGGAATAGCCAAAAGCGTGATCCCCTGTATGCCTGTTTTAGACATACCGATCAGCAAAGCACATACGAAAAGCAGAATCCAGTCGTAAGGCGTATTCATCCAGAAAGAAACATCAGGAAGTTCCAATAGTACAATTATGTATTAAATCAGTTCTCCTTTTTCATACGTCTTTATAACATCATGGCCCGACTGTAACATTCAGCTTCTGAGTGTTGACAGGGGAATATAGATGACATGAACATAATTTTATCAAAGATAAGACATTTACAAGGGATCAACAATAAATATTCATTAATGCACACCCATTATTGATGACAGGGCGAAGCCCTAAAACATTAGCGCAGGGTAACACCCTACGGTGAGATGACCTGCTTTTCTCAATAAGGCCTAAAAGGACGGGAGCTGCAAGGAGGCGCCTCTCATTTCACAAATAAAAACTTCTTCTTTTCGGAAAGTCTGGCAAGGGTTATGGCAATTCTCTCCACTTTAGTTTGATCCGTCTTGGCGGAGTATATCCAGTTGACGTAATTCTGTTGTTCGCTTTCGGTTAGGGAATGAAGGAAAGTCAATGCCTCGGGATCATCCTCCAAACACATTGACAGTTCTTGGGGAATTTCTAAAGGTTCGTTATCAGAATATAAAACAATGTGGACTAAATCGCCTGCCTGCTTCTTTATTTTCTTTCGTATTTCCGCTTTTACACAGAGCATGAGTGTCCCATCGCCAAAGGGCATCAAGCGGTATTTGTTGATTTGTATCCGTCAATACTCCCTTTTACTTTTACCCAGCCGAAAGGTGCTTTCTTGTCCTGCTCGATTTCGGGAATTAAAGTATAAGTCCAACCGCCCTTTCCTGGAAATTTATCGAGCAAATATTCTTTATCAACCAACGGCTTTTCCATAACATCATTTTTTAATTATTTCCATACAAAAATAGAAATTCCGGTGATAAACAATCAAACATAAATACGGTTATAAGGAAATACATCAAAATTGATCTTTATGAAACATATATGTTTGATTGTTTTTATATTATGTGCTGCATTTCAACTGTC
>DAMCDT010000076.1:0-12789 GCA_032058265.1 Tannerellaceae bacterium | reverse complement strand
TTTCAAAAAGCCGCTTGTTAAAGGCTGTGAGGCTAATAATTGGGTGGAACAGGCTTCTGCCATACTTAAGGCCGGAAAAGCAGTTCCTCGTTACAAAGTATTGGCAGTCGACGCTTGCCAGTTAAGTGATGCCGGCGCATATATTTCACAAGAATTAGGTTATGCATTGGCATGGGGAAATGAAATTATAGCGAAACTCACCGATGCAGGCTTCCCGGCGGATGAAGTAGCGAAGAAGATTAAATTTAACTTTGGTATTAGCGCTAATTACTTTATGGAAATAGCTAAGTTCCGCGCTGCCCGTTGGTTATGGGCGGAAATCGTAGCTGCCTACAATCCCAGATGCCAACACGAAGATTGTCCGAATAATAAACCCGACGGAATGTGCCGTTGTGCATGCAAAATGAATGCCCAGGCGCAAACATCTAACTGGAATACGACGATATACGACGCACATGTGAACCTGTTGCGTACGCAAACAGAGGCCATGTCGGCTGCTATTGCCGGTGTAGACTCAATTACGGTTGCTCCTTTTGATGAAGCATACGAAACGCCGGATGAGTTTTCAGAACGCATAGCGCGTAACCAACAGTTACTTTTAAAAGAAGAATGTCATTTCGACAAGGTGGTCGATCCATCAGGAGGTTCCTATTATATTGAGGTATTAACCAATTCATTGGCAGATGTTGCCTGGAAGCTTTTCCTTGAAGTAGAGGATAAAGGTGGTTTTTATACAGTAGTTAAATCAGGAGAAGTTCAAAAGGATGTCAACGCATCTTCCGTAGCACGTAAAAAAGCTGTAGCTACCCGTCGTGAAATATTATTGGGAACGAATCAATTCCCGAACATCACAGAAACGGCTGCATCTAAAATAAAAAATGCATTTGATGGTGAATGTGGTTGCGGATGTAAAGGAAATGGAACAATTACTCCACTCGATTTCTCCCGTGGCGCTTCGGAGTTTGAAGCTTTGCGCCTGGCTACTGAAAAGAGCGGTAAAGCACCGAAAGTATTTATGCTTACGATCGGTAACCTTGCCATGCGCCTTGCTCGTTCTCAATTCTCAGGAAACTTCTTCGGATGTGCCGGATACCAGATAATCGATAACTTAGGCTTTGAAACAGTAGAAGAAGGTGTTGAAGCTGCGATGAAAGCCGGTGCAAATATTGTTGTGCTTTGCTCAAGCGATGACGAATATACAGAACTGGCTCCTGCAGCTTATAAAGCATTAAACGGAAGAGCCGAATTTGTAGTGGCCGGCGCTCCTGCAAGTATGGACGACCTGAAAGCTCAGGGTATTACTGAATTTATCAATGTTAAGAGTAATGTACTTGAAACATTGAAAGCTTTCAATGCTAAATTAGGAATCGCTTAAGTAGAAGAATTATGAGACCAAATTTTAAGAATATAGATATCAAAAATGCCGGATTCACTGCTACTAACGGCGCTGAATGGGCAAAAGAGAATGGAATCAATGCGGATTGGAAAACACCCGAACATATCGAGGTCAAATCCGTATACACTAAAGAAGATCTGGAAGGTATGGAACATTTAAATTATGCTTCCGGTTTGCCTCCTTTCTTGCGTGGTCCGTATAGCGGAATGTATGCGATGCGTCCATGGACAATTCGTCAATATGCCGGATTTTCTACCGCGGAAGAATCAAATGCTTTCTACCGCCGCAATCTGGCTTCCGGACAAAAGGGATTATCTGTCGCTTTTGACCTGGCCACTCACCGCGGATACGACGCAGACCACGAACGTGTGGTTGGCGATGTAGGCAAAGCAGGGGTTTCTATCTGTTCACTGGAAAACATGAAAGTATTATTCGATGGTATTCCGTTGAATAAAATGTCTGTATCCATGACAATGAACGGTGCAGTGCTTCCGGTACTTGCATTTTATATTAATGCTGGTTTAGAGCAGGGCGCGAAGCTGGAAGAAATGGCTGGTACTATCCAGAATGATATCCTGAAAGAATTTATGGTACGTAATACGTATATCTACCCACCGGAATTCTCTATGAAGATTATCGCTGATATCTTCGAATATACTTCACAGAAGATGCCTAAGTTCAATTCAATCTCTATCTCTGGATACCACATGCAGGAAGCCGGAGCAACAGCAGATATTGAAATGGCTTATACCTTATGTGACGGTATGGAATATCTACGTGCCGGTATTAATGCAGGGATTGATGTAGATGCGTTTGCTCCCCGTTTGTCATTCTTCTGGGCTATCGGAATGAATCATTTTATGGAGATTGCCAAGATGCGTGCAGCACGTATGTTATGGGCTAAGATTGTAAAGAGTTTCGGTGCCAAGAATCCTAAGTCATTAGCTTTACGTACTCATAGCCAGACTTCCGGCTGGTCGTTGACCGAACAAGATCCTTTCAATAATGTGGGGCGTACCTGTATCGAAGCCATGGCTGCAGCGTTGGGACATACACAGTCATTACACACAAATGCGCTGGACGAAGCCATCGCTTTACCAACTGATTTTTCTGCACGTATTGCCCGTAATACGCAGATATATATCCAGGAAGAAACCCAGATCACTAAAGAGATCGACCCATGGGCCGGTTCTTATTATGTGGAAACATTAACTAACGAATTAGTACATAAGGGTTGGGAGTTGATCCAGGAAATCGAAAGTATGGGCGGTATGGCGAAAGCTATTGAAACGGGCCTTCCTAAAATGCGTATTGAAGAAGCCGCAGCCCGTACACAAGCGCGTATCGACTCTAAGACTCAGACCATCGTTGGTATCAACAAATACCGCCTCGAAAAAGAAGATCCGATCGATATCCTTGAAATCGATAATACCGCTGTACGTGAAGAACAGATCAAACGTCTGCAGGAACTTCGTGCAAACCGTGATAACGAAGCTGTAAAGAAAGCACTAGCCGACATCACCGAATGTGCCCGTACTAAGAAAGGTAACTTATTAGAGTTGGCCGTTAAAGCAGCCGGACTTCGTGCAACATTAGGAGAAATCTCTGATGCATGTGAAGAAGTAGCCGGACGTTATAAAGCAATCATTAGAACTATATCAGGCGTGTATTCATCAGAATCAGGAAAAGATACAGACTTTGCTAAAGCAAGTGAATTAGCTGAGAAGTTTGCGAAGAAAGAAGGTCGCCAACCCCGTATTATGATCGCAAAAATGGGTCAGGACGGACACGACCGTGGAGCAAAAGTAGTAGCAACAGGTTATGCAGACTGTGGCTTTGATGTGGATATGGGACCATTATTCCAAACTCCTGCTGAAGCTGCCCGTCAAGCCGTAGAGAACGACGTGCATGTAATGGGTGTTTCTTCATTAGCTGCCGGACACAAAACATTGGTTCCGCAAGTAATTGAAGAATTGAAGAAGTTAGGCCGTCCCGACATCATAGTCATCGCCGGAGGAGTAATCCCTGCACAAGATTATGACTTCCTATACAAAGCAGGCGTTGCCGCCATCTTTGGTCCCGGTACTTCAGTAGCTAAAGCTGCTGTACAGATATTGGAGATATTGTTGGGAGAATAATAAAATCTCGCTATAATAAAAAAGAGATATTTCCGCATTGGAGATATCTCTTTTTGTTAGATATAATTAGTTACTTATGATTTACCATACCCATAGCTATATCCATATTTACGATAACCATAATGTGAATATCCATATCTTTGGAAGTTCACTCCATTTAAAACAACTGCCATATTTTTAAATTTACTTTCCTGATATAATTCTTCTAAATCAGGAAGTAAATTTTTATCCATTCGACCAGCTCTGATCACATATATTGTAAGGTCTGCTACTCTATTAACAATTGCTGCATCAGCAACAATTTCTGATGGCACATTATCTAAAACTATATAATCATATTGTTCTCTTAATGTACTTATTAATTCGTCAAGACGTTCACTTAAGAGCAATTCGGCCGGATTAGGGGGTACTGGGCCTGCATAAATCACATCTAATCTATCTAAAAATTCTTTTCTATGTATAATGTCATTTAAATTTTCAACTTTTCCGGAAAGGTAATCAGTCATTCCAAAGTTCTCTCCCTCCAATCGTGAACTTAATGTACCTTTCCGTATATCTAAATCTATAAGGATAACTTTTTTATTTGTTAAAGCTAGGCTCATTGCCAGATTCGTTGAAACAAATGTCTTTCCCGCACCCGGATTAAATGATGTGAACATAACCACTTGTAATTTATCTGTTTTAACCCGCATGAATTCCATATTTGTCCTGATAATACGGAAGGACTCGGAAATACTATCACGGCTGTTTTCCCGGACAACAATTTCACTTTTATCTTTACCTTCCCGGATAGGAATATCGCCAAGAAATGGAATAGTTAGTACGTCTTTTAAATCTTTTCTGTTTTGGATAGTGGTATTTAGACTCGCTTTTAACCATAACCATGTGCTAGGAATGATAATACCTAATATAAACGCCGCTAACAGAGTGAAGTCTCTTTTTGGGGAGATCGGTAATTTACTACCGGTTGCAGGGTCAATAATTCGCGCATTACTTTCTGTTATCGCTTGTGAAAGAGCATTTTCCTCTCTTTTATTAAGTAAGTACAAATATAGTTCTTCTTTGATTTTTTGTTGACGCTCAATAGACAGAACATGTTTTTGTTGGGTAGGAACTTCTGATATGCGGCGAGCCGTCATATCTTCCTGCCTCTTGACATTCCTTATTTTAATATCGAGACTGACAATATGGTTATCAACCGACCTGATTATTGATTGCTTTAATGCCATCAACGAATTGTTAAGATCCATAACAACAGGATTCCTGTCACTACTATTCGTAATCAGCTTGTCTCGCTTCAATAAAACATTATTATACTCGCTAATCAAATTTTCAATATCCACGTCAGATATCCCTGTATTGGAAGGAATTAGATCCGAACTTTTTTGAGGGTCTGTTAAATAACTTCGTATGTATCTTGTTAGTGTACGTTGATTTTCCAAACTTAAGCCTTCCTGATTATACCCGCTACTTTCTCTGAGATACAATCCCGTTTCTGATTGGATATCAGTCAAACGGTTTTCTCTTTTATATCGTTCAATATCCGTATCAACATTGCCTAATTCCTTTTCAATGATGATTAAGCGTTCATCAATAAAATTAGAAGTATTCTCCATTATCTGATTTTTATCATTAATAGCTTCTTCATTGTAAACAGCGATTAATGTATTTAAAACATCTTCAGTTCGGGGAATTGATACATTCTCTAATGTGAGATTTATAATAGTGGATAATTTATTGGCTAAAGCAACCTGAAGTTTATTGGAGTAACTATATACTATTTCTTCAAAATTATTTTTTCGAATAGTAATGGGTGTATCAAAAGACTCTTCTGTAAAATATAACGATGGAGTGATTATAACCTTTCCTATAGGTGTTATTATTGTATCATTTAATAAAACACGCATTTCTTCAGCCGTGTGATCAGAAAATTCATTTAATATAATTTCTTCAGAAGATACAGGAGTGGCTTTAAATGAAAAGGATTGGGATTCTTCCACCTCCGGAAATTGCACGATAATGGGCGAAGATGTATATAATTCTACTGTGCGCAATCCTTCTTTTCTTGTATAACTTATATCAAGATGCAAGCGTTTGGCTACGTTTCTCATTAACTGTTTAGATTTGAAGATCAGCATTTCATTGTCTACGTTTCGTTTGACATTGAACATTTGCAAATCTTCAAAAGCGCCCGATTCGGTGATTCCCCCGCCTTTATTATTATCCTTAATTAATACGGATGCGGTGCGGGTGTATACCTTAGGCGCTTGCATAAGATAGAGAACTGCTGCACCAATGCATAGAATGACAGATAATATAAACCAATACCAATTATGTTTTAGTGTATATATAATATCCTTTAAAGATAATTCCTGAGGCCTTTTTCTATAATTATTTAATTGCTGTCGTTGATTCATTTCAATGATTCTTTATTGATCTAATGAGGTGCCACAAAATAACTTATTTAGAATTATCTATTTTCTTCTGTAATAATTCCAGATTAGTAGCAGCTTCTTTTACCCCTGCATCTCTGGCTCTTTCCAGATATTGTTTTGCATTTTGTAATTTGTCTTGTAGAAGATAATATATACCGCGGGCATGTAATGCCTCTGGTGATTCTCCTGCTTTTAGGAGATACTTATGTGCAGATTCTAAATCACCTTTTGCCATAGCAACATTCGCGGCGTTTAAGTTTGCAATAGGGTCATTATTATATATACGTACAGCCGTTTCAAACACATTATTATAATCAGTACTGCCTACCGGATAACTATTTGCTACCGCGAACATTTCTTCCAGGCTTAAATGTTGAGGACGTGTTTTTATTATTTCCCGGCTTTCCTCTAAAGAAAATCCCCGGACAGTATAGTCTATGCGATATTCGGTCCTTCGTAAAGAAGGGAAGATATTATTTAATACATATTTAAATGCATTGCCGTTACTTAATGCTTTTAAGTCCCGCTCTTTTTTATCGGGAGAATCATTATTATTTATAATGGCTAGTATTTCACTTTTATTTGGGATAGAAGGATCTGCTTCAGCCTTCATCTTAAAACCGGCCCAATCTTCCGGTTCAAAATCAAGTGTAAAGAAATTAGAACGTAAATCATAGTTGGAAATAACATAATCACGTAAAGCTTTAACCCTGTTTTCAGCCAATCTTTTATTACTTTCATAACTCCCTTCCGGAGAGGCATATCCTTTAAGATAGATACCGTTTGGAACGACATCCCCATCACTTAATACGGACTGTATGGTATAGTTTATTTTATCTAATTCGGTATCATTGTTCCTGAAATCTCTAAGGATTTGATATTTTCCAACCTGGAAATCAAGATATGCCGTACCGACTTCCGCCCTGTCTTTTTTTGTCTCAACCTGTGGCGTAATATAAGCAAATGAAGGATTTACGATGATGGGTAACGGAACGGCTAATTGTGCCCTTAGACGGTTAATCTCATCTAATAATTCCTGTTCATTACATACTGCTTTTGGTTCATAGAAATAACGGTCTTTAAATTTATAGGTTAAACCTATCATAACATTGTAAACTCCATCCATTGTATTTCCATCACCCGCTCTGCGATCAAAAATTTCAGGAAGTACTAAAACCTGTGGTTCCAATTCAAGGGATAATTGGTTTGTCAATCTAAATGATCCTTGTAAACCATATCTTTGCATGATAATATTAACTGCTGTTGCATTTTTCCTTTTGAAAGTATGGCTGAAACCAAGGCCCCCGAATATTTTTAAATCAAAAAAACGTTTAGGATTATAAGATGAAAATGAATTAGTCAGACTTAAAAGAAAATCCACGGAAGCGCCCATATAAGTTACGTCATACGAATATCCTCCCTTTTTTTGAGGGTCGTCCATATTCAAAAAGTTTTCCTCTATAAATTTACCCGCAATTTCCTTTTCCGCCGGATCACTTATCAATTCAATATCTAGGTATGTGCTGTATGGATCCCATCCGCTAATAGGTAGTTTATCCTTATATCCTTTTCCAACAAACCAAGCTCCCCCTCCATATTTTTTATCATTCCAATGAGTAAATCCTTTGACCTTTGCGCCTGTTATATTTAAACGTATTCCCCAAACCGGTGACATCCATTTTCCGACAGATAAACCTACGGTAGGTTTTATCCTGTCTGTAAAATCAAGTTTAGGACTATCTTCACCCCTTAACATGGCGGTACCTCCATATAGTGTTACGAACCAATTGTCCTTGAAGTTAGGTCGTATAAAAGTAGTTTTGACAGCTCTTTCTTCACTTTTCTTTAGTGTATCCGCAATAATTGAACCGGATATTTCTACCGGTATTTCTTCATTCTCCTGAGCTTTAATAACAAAAGCAAACCCAAGAACTAATAATATAAAACTCACTCTTCTCATTATAATCTTATGATATTTATTATTGTTAACCTTACTTCCTAAACTCAATAATTATATATTATAAAAACAAACTATGATAAAAAGTTTTTACTTTACTTAATTGTTTTCATTCGTTAGCCATAAAAAACGCACGACAGCAAAATATTATAAATAGTATATGATGTTTTATTTAAACGATTGTAATGTTTTAGTGAAATGATTACGTTCAAATTATACGATATACTATTCCCATCTAAATGTGGAATTAATTAGTGACTGGAAAAGTGAAAACAAAACGAATAAATTATGATTTATTCTGATTCAAATGTAATAGAATCTTTTTCGTAGTTAAGAAATTCGTAGTTTAAGGTATTTTTTAACCCTTTTTCTAAACTGAAAGGAGGTGTGAAATCAGTTGTTTTCACTTTAAAAGCATTAAATTCTGTTGTAGCACAGAATTTTTTTACTCTTACAGAACTTACGGTTAATTTCTTTTTTGTAATCCAGGCTAAAGTATCAAAACAATATCCTCCCAGTATCCCCAAACAATAAGGGATATGAGTTGCAGGTATTCTTTTTTTGAGAACCCGACTAACCAGAGATACCAACTCATTCATTGTGAAGTCTGGTTTATCGACGTAGTTATAAACATTGTAACCGGATGATTTATTTACAATTAGATAACTGATAAAAGCAACAACGTTTCCTACATATGCCATAGATTTTTTATTGTTACCATTCCCGATCATTAAAAATTTACCACTTGAAATTTGTTTCAGAAGATTATAGACATTTCCTCTGTTACGTTCTCCGAAAATAACTGTGGGACGAATAATATTTATATTCCACTCAAGATGTGTTTTATACCATTCCTGTAAAACTTGTTCGGCCTGCCATTTACTTTTTCCATAATGATTAAAAGGATCTACGGGATGATTTTCGTCCGGATTTTTTTTATTTAATCCGTATACAGCAACAGAACTTGTGAAAATAATCCGTTTTACCCCATTCATTTCCATTGCGTCCAATGTGTTTTTCATTCCTTCAACGTTCACATCATAATAGAGTGAAGTGGGGAATACATCATCCCGATGTTCTGCAGCTAAAAGAATTACTAAATCTGTGTTTTTTAGGGAAGATTTAATTTTTTCCTTATTTAGAACATTGGAAATAACCGTAATTTCCGGATAGAAATTACTGTTTTTTTTATCAAGGTTAAATACTTTATATCCTTGATCAATTAACATTTTTATTAGCCGGGTTCCAACAAATCCGGAACCACCAATTAAAGTAACCTTCATGATCTATACACCCAATTGGTATCTAAACTAAGATGTTTATCTTCTAACTCTCTGTATTCGTTAAGTAAAGCATTCCAAACTATTTTTTGCTCATACCTGATTTGTGTTATTTTACGGGTATATTTTTTAAATGAGCATAAAACAGAACGGTCATCTAATAAATCCAGCATAGCCATTTTTAATGCAATTGTATTTTTGGGAGGTATAATAATACCATTAATCCTATCTTTTATTATCTCATTACAGCCGTTAATGTCTGTTACGATTGCCGGAACTTCCATTGAACATGCTTGTAATACAGCGTTAGGCATTCCTTCTCTATAAGATGGGAAAGTTAAAAGATCTGATATGGCAAAGAAAGGTCTCACATCAGATTGAAATCCGAGGTTTATAATTTGTGCATTATTTTTAATAATCTCTAATGTTTTTTGTGATAAAGGGTTTAAATTAACCTCTTGAGCGCCTACCAATAATAATTTGACATTTTTATTTTTAGATGAAATATCATTGAAAGCATAAATTAATTCTCTTATACCTTTATCCGGGACCAAGCGCCCTACGAATAAATATACAAAATCTTCTTTTTTAATAGCCAATCTTTTCCTAAATGCTTCCTTTTGATGTTCGGTAAATAATTTAGGATTATAATAATTGGTATTAATCCCATTTGAACTGCCATTGGCAAAAACCTTAAGTTTAGTAGGAGGACAGAATTTCTCATTTTCAATGATTTTTTTTAGTTCCCAAGAGTTAGGATAGACGTTAGTAGTTAATAAATAAGTGATCTTTTCCACTATATTTAATAATATTCGTTTAGCGCCTTGAGCTTCTAATAATGGTAAGCCTGCCACGGTATGTAGCCTGTTTGGCACTCGTGCCAACCAAGCTGCAGCCATTCCGAGTAAGCCAGCTTTAGGTGAATGCGTATGGACAATCAAAGGACGCTCTTTCATTAATATAACATACAATTTATATAAAGCAATAAGATCTTTGAAAGGAGTAATTTTCCTTGTCATTTTCACGCAATATGTTCTCACGTTTTCTCTTCTTCTTACTTTCTCAAGAGATTCTTTATCAGAGGCGATTGCTACAACATCATAAAATTGTTGCATAAATCTTAACTGGCCTCTGAGCAATAAATCGAGAGAATAGGTTTCGGTAGAAATTCTAATGATTTTATTCTTTTTCATTCTAATTACTAATTTGGGGTTGATTTATTCTTTATGTTAAGGAACGGTAAAAAAAGAGATAGGTATGGTAATAATGATTCTAAAACTTTACATGTTTATTAAGGTATAATATATAAATAATCTTCAATTTTTCTGATAAATTTGCTTACAGACCGGGTTTCAAGTTCTTCATCAAAATGACGTCGGTTAATTTCTGTATCTGATGCTAAACATTGTTTCATTGCCTCTGCTAAATCATCTATATTATCAGGGACGCAAGTAAAAACACCTTCTAGCTCTTCAATACCACCAGCACAAAGTGTTGAAACCACTTTCGTATTTGATGCCATCATCTGAAGTAGCGTATTCGGAAATCCTTCAATTCTGGAAGAAATAACGCATAATTGTGCATGTTTCAAGTAAGGATAGATATTATCCATATATCCTGGTAACAGTATTTTATCTTGAAGTTCCAGTTCAGCTATAAGATTTTCCAAAGCTCTTCTTTCTTTTCCCTCTCCTAGGATGATAAGTTTTAAATCTGGGTATACTGATAAAATTTTAGAGAATGCTTCAATCAATATATCAAACCCTTTTTCTTTTATCAAACGACCGGCGGAAACAATATATGGAAACATGGTCGGAGATAACACTAATTTTTCTCTAGATTTCTTTTTAATGGTCTGAATGTCTATAGGGTTAAGTATCGTTCTTAGTTTTATTTTTTTATCTAACCATGGGAGAGCCTTTTTCAGTTCCTCTTTCATGTAATCTGTTTGGCATATAAGAAGATCAATATTTGAATATCCTATATAATATAGAGATTTTAGATAGAAAAGTTTTAATCCTGTAAATCGTTTAAATACAAGGGTTGATTCTCTTGCAATGTGTTTATCCACCTGTAATATTTTAAGTTTCCTGAGTAATCCGATAAATGCGGAACAATGTACATGAGATGTGAAAGCGTAATCAAATTTTACGTTTCTATTCTTTATTAATTCTTTGGATATAGAAAAAATACCCGTTCTTTCTTTTGTATACTTAGTGAAAAAAAGCTTAAGATTATCTTGTTGTATAGTATGCCATGCTGAAGAAACATTCCTTTTTAAACAAAAGACATATACATGATCTCCTCGAAATATTTTTTTTTCAGTAATCATGAGTAGATATTGCTCCGCTCCACCTAATTTGTCGCTCGGCAATAATAGTAGAATATTCATATTTATGAATTTGTAATAAAGTCTAGATAAATAGTTGCTATCTTGGATAAATTATATTGCCGGTTTGTCTTTAAAGCTTTATATCCAATTTTTACTCTTAATTCCTCATTATGAATTAATAAGTTTATAAAGTTAACGAAAGAAGATGTATCGTTTATATTAACCAAATATCCGTTTTCATTATGTCTAATTATATCTTTAGCCCCAAAATCACAATCATAGCTAATACAAGGTAATCCGGCTCCCATTGCTTCAAGCAATGCATTAGGGAATCCTTCGGATATAGAAGTAAATGCAAAAATTTTAGCGCGGTTATACCATTCGTCAATATTTTGTGTATTTCCGGGTAAAATAACAGAATCACATAAATTCAATTCTTTAATTTGGCGTTCTAATTCATTTCTTAATCGACCTTCTCCTATAATTATTAATTTCCAATCTTGTCTGTTTGCTTGGTGGAAGATGTTAATAAGATTTTTCTGTCCTTTTTCGGGGACTAACCTTCCAACATTCAAAATAATATTTTCTTTGCTGAATTTTGTATTAATTTGTATCTCTTTGATAGGATTAGGTATGACTTTGATATTTTTATTCCCTGTTTTTTTGAT
The DNA here is from genome assembly GCA_032058265.1 of Tannerellaceae bacterium. Taxonomy (GTDB): domain Bacteria; phylum Bacteroidota; class Bacteroidia; order Bacteroidales; family Tannerellaceae; genus DFXE01. The sequence continues at coordinate 583 of DAMCDT010000076.1, read as the reverse complement.
CAGTATATTTTTTACATCACATGTTTGAGCTATAATCCCAGTAGCGTATTTGTATAGATGTTTTTTTAATATATCATTTATGATAGTTGTTCTCTTTTGAATATTATTCCTGTCTGAAATAAAGACCTTAATATTTAAATTAAAAGATGAGAGCATACAAACTAAATTACAATATTCCATAAAGCTTACTATAATATCCGGCTTTTGTATTTTCAAAAATGATCTTAATGATAATATAGTCTTTATGTGAGTAATAATAGTAACCTTTTTCATCTTATCTCTATCTGATATGTTATGGATCATTATATTGGGATCGAGATAATAAAAATGATCACTTGAAAATAGTGTTACCAAATGAACTTCATTCGTTTTTATAAATTCATTGGCAAGTTCACTTATGACTCTTTCGGCACCTCCGTTTCTAAGAGTTGGTATGATTAAAAATAATTTAAACATGAAAATACTATTTCATATATCGTTTGTACCATAATTGTAATATAAAAAAGTTCCAAATAATTTTCTTATACCTATCATCATTATTATTAATAAATTGATCAATGATTATTTTCAATTCTTTATGATG
>DAMCDT010000075.1:0-13084 GCA_032058265.1 Tannerellaceae bacterium | reverse complement strand
TCCATTCTACAAAATTATATCTTTTGAATAACTCCACAAGTTTTCGGGGTGATCCATTATTTTGCCTTTTTCGTATGTTTCAGGAAATAAAAAAATCCCTGAAAACCTATTGATTTTCAGGGATTTGCAAGATTTTTCTTTTTCAAGAAGTGCGGCTGAAGGGACTCGAACCCCCACGCCGTGAAGCACTAGATCCTAAGTCTAGCGTGGCTACCAATTACACCACAGCCGCCTGGTTTGCGGTGCAAAGGTAATTCTTTTTTGAATATTTGCAATATTTTGCTTGATAATTTGATTATGATGTAGCCAAAAGTAATTTGATCGCTTCTTCAATAAGGGTATCCAAACCGTTTTCGGAATCTTCTGAGTCGAGGGTTACTTCTATGTCCGGTTCGATTCCAAATTCAGTATGCTGTAAGTTTACATCAAGGATAGGACTCGTCGAGAAGCGGATGCTCCAACCGTTAGGCAGCTCAGAGGTAAAGGGGAAGCCGCTTCCGCCGCCTGTGCTTCCACCCAATGTTTTTACATTGGGCAATTCTCTCATTTTACTGGCGAAATTATTTGCTGCGCTATAACATCTCCGGTTGGTTATTACTATTACTGGTTTAAGCCATAAATCACCATGTGATGGCTCCAGATAAATTGGATATGGTTTTGAGAAATCATTGCGTCCTTTTCCTGTTTTATGTTGGATGTATCCACATAAGGTTTTTTTATCTAAAAAGCGAGAAGCAAGCCTGTCAGAGTTAGTTAATGATCCGCCGCCGTTATTTCTTATATCTACAATTAATCCTTTACAATTTTTAAAAGAAGCAAATATCTCATTTAATTCAGTTTCCAGAATACTTTCGCTGAAACTTCCGTAATAGATATATCCTATCTGATTATCGGCAATAACATTATATCTGATTTCATCGTAATGACCGCTGCGTTTACCATTCTGATCATAATATTGCAAAAGACTCCAGTTGAAGTTTTTCGGATGATCTGCATACCAGTCATCATAAGACGACATGCGGTATTTTGATATGAGGTTGATATGTCCGTCTTTCAGTTCGTTAGCCATTTCCATAAGTAATTGGAACAACTCACTTTCAGTCATATCGTCATTCAGTTGCAAACTGTACCTGTCATATACTTCATCCCAATCCACTTCTTTGTAATCAAAGAAACAATATCCTTCATCCAATATCTTCCATAAAGCTTCAAAGTTTTGGCGTGGTGACGTATCAAACTCGTCCGACATATTACACCCTGAAAAAAGATTGCAAAAGGAGAGTAAGTATAATATAGATACGTAGATTTGTTTCATATTAATAGAACGGGCTATGGGTTCTCTGCTTATGCTTAGAACGTTTACCGCCTAAAGATATAAATTCTTTAACCCATCCGATCATAAAAGAATTAGAAATTATATGTGAGTTAATATCTTTTATATCTGAATAGTACAAACTATTTAAATATCCTACTCTGAGTGTTATGCTTTTCAATGGAATATCAACAGTAACATAATTCTTCATTGCAAATTTATTATGAAATGAATTGAATGAAACAACATCCGACAGGTTACCTACATTGAACATCTCATAATAGGATAATCCGTATTCCGGAGCAAAGAAAACCCCCATGAAAGGGACTTCAGCCTGATACCGGATAGTTAACGGCAGTTTGTTTATCCGTGTATTCCATAGGAAAAGAGTCGAAAAGCCTAAATCAATGTCTACTTTCGCTGAAAGGGGATTATTCCCGTTACGCGTATTGTAGACAAATCCGCCCAATATATGACCTGATAATCCGGTTAATATTTTAAAGTTTGGACTGGCATTCATCCGGTAATGGTAGCCCAATGAATAGTCAACAAACGCCCCGAAGTCGGAAACATTTTCTGCAGGATTCTTAGTAGAGGTGATATCCACATTAATAATTTGTTGGCGGGAGAATTTGCCGGAAGATAGATTTTTCATCCGTTCATTAAGAATACGCATTCCCCATCCGGTATAATTGAATGGGGAAAGATAGGTGTCTTTTATTTGTGATGTTCCCAAACCGATCAATGTGCCTTCGTTCATCGTACGGGGAATATCTTCATCCCCGGATTGTGCCGAAAGGGGAAAAGAAAAGCATAGACACATTAGAATCAGTCCGGCGATGTATTTCATAAGCTATTCGTCTTCATCAAAGAGTTTCATCTGGCCGGTGATCTCATCTATAATGTCCGAATTACTTTTCTCCTGGTCTTCATCGGTTTCCAAATCCTTTTCCTCATCGTCTTCTACCTGTGTGGACACTTCTTCGGGAGGGAAACGAGTCGGCTCCAATTCATTGATCGTTTGGATCTCGAAGTTGGATATGCGTTTGCCTTTTGCCTTAAATCCTTTGACATTGACAAATTCTTCCGCATCAATTATTAATGACTCCCTGAAGCTATCATTTCCACCAAAAACAACTTCAATAAGAGGATAAGCTTCGTCCGTTAATAGATGCAAACGGCTATTTGGATTATCACTTACAAAATTCTGTTTACGGCTGCTTGCTTCCAGTTGGAAACGTTTCAGATAGCGGTAACCTTGATCAGCATCGAAAAGAGCGGCTGTCCATATTTTGTTGGGATTATATTTTTCGATCGTAAGGATATTATCCTCGTAATGATTACTAAGGTCGAAGTTTGTGGTATAGAAATCCCCGTTCCTTAGTATCACGAGGATTTGCTCATTACTTTGGAATTCACCTAATTCATCACCCCTGCCATCATAATTCAAGCGTAAAACATCCCAGTCGAACCATACCTGGCGCCCGCCTAAAGTAGAACTACCTTTCTGTTTCAGATTTATTTTATGTATTTCCGCTTTTGTAAGGATGATTCCTACAGCTCCCCTTCCTTTGATGGATACTTCGCTAAAATCTTTCTCGAAGACAAGTAGTTTCTGACGAGGCTTGGGCTTTAATATGATCTTAATTGTTTCAGCTTCGCCGTTCGGATTAGCGCTAAAATACATTACACGGGAACCAGGAGTCCCTCTTGTCAAGTCATATTCTTTATCACGGGTTATTCCGGTGATATTAAATCGCTTGATATAGTTGTTACCCATTTTACCATCCCGGTAAACAACATTATAAATGGTGCGGCTGTCATTTCGTTTGAAAACATTCACATATAAAATATCTTTTCCAACGAACATCTTATCGGCCACTTTAACCACTTTATTTATACCGCTCCTGTAGAAAATAATTATATCATCTATATCAGAACAGTTACATACAAATTCATCTTTCTTCAAAGACATGCCAATAAAACCCTCAGCACGGTTAATATAAAGCTTCTCGTTTGCTTCAACCACCTTCGAAGCCTCAATCGTATCGAAGTTCCGTATTTCCGTTAACCGTGGATAATTAGCCCCATATTTCTCTTTCAGCATCAGGAACCAATCAATCGTATAATCAACAATATTCTTAAGCTTTTTATCAATATCTTTGATCTCTTTCTTTATCTGTGCAATCAGGGCATTGCTCTTATCAGAATTGAATTTCAGTATACGCCCCATTTTGATTTCCATCAGACGCATTATATCATCCCTTGTTACTTCACGAATGAAATCAGGTTTGAAAGGTTCCAGCCGTTTATCAATATGGGCGACGGCCTGATCCATATTCTTGGCATTTTCAAATTCTTTATCTTTATAGATACGTTCTTCAATAAAGATCTTTTCAAGAGAAGAAAAGAAGAGATTCTCTTCCAATTCACCTTTCTGAATTTCCAGTTCAGTACGCAATAACGCCAGTGTATTATCAGTTGAATGGCGTAATACCTCACTAACCGTCAGGAAGTGTGGTTTATTATCCCTGATCACACAACAGTTTGGAGATATGCTAATCTCACAATCAGAGAATGCATACAATGCATCGATCGTTTTATCGGATGAAACGCCGGGGGCCAGATGAACCAATATCTCTACATTCTGGGCGGTATTGTCATCTACCTTTTTAATTTTAATTTTCCCTTTGTCGTTTGCTCTAAGAATGGACTCAATAACCGAAGAGGTAGTTTTTCCATAAGGGATCTCACTTATGACGAGTGTCTTATTATCAAGCTTGCTAATCTTCGCACGTACTTTTATTGATCCTCCACGTTCTCCGTCATTGTATTTACTGATATCAATATATCCTCCTGTCTGGAAGTCAGGATACAGGTTGAATTCTTCTCCTTTCAGATAGGCAATGGAAGCATCAAGTAATTCATTGAAGTTATGAGGAAGTATTTTAGAGGATAACCCCACTGCAATACCTTCTACCCCTTGCGCCAATAATAAGGGGAACTTAACAGGAAGTGTGATAGGTTCCTTATTTCGTCCGTCGTACGAAGGTTGCCATTCGGTAGTTTTAGGATTGAAAACCGTCTCCAAAGCAAATTTTGAAAGACGGGCTTCAATGTAACGGGGAGCAGCCGCACCGTCTCCGGTAAGGATATTCCCCCAATTTCCCTGGCAATCGATCAGTAAATCTTTTTGTCCTAACTGAACCAACGCATCACCGATAGAGGCATCTCCATGCGGATGGAACTGCATGGTATGCCCTACCACATTTGCTACTTTGTTATAGCGGCCGTCATCCAAACGTTTCATTGAATGCAGGATGCGTCGTTGTACCGGTTTCAATCCGTCGTTGATATGCGGAACCGCCCGCTCCAGTATTACATACGAAGCGTAATCGAGGAACCAATTCTGATACATCCCGGAAAGGTTATGGGTTATCTTTCCTTCGGATTTCCCCGGTACTTTATAATCTGACTGTAATTTATTTTCTTCTTTTTGGTTATCGTTTCCTGTTATGTCTTCTGATTTCATACAAATTTATTCCGTCCATTTGCGCACGCCATGCAAATATAGAAAAAATAAAGAATCAAACCTTATAATATTCTTCCCAACCTCTGCGTGGAATTACTCCATATAACATTTGATTAGCCAGTGAGTTATTGGTTATCCGTTTGGTTTCACGGTCAAATAGCAACTTTGTTCCTAATTGCTGGCTTAAAACACCCAGGCAGAAGACCTGGCTCAATGGTCCAGATATGGAGAATGGAGAACGCGGTTTTTCTTTTCCCATACAGCTTAACAGGAAGTTGGCATAATGATTGGATGGGCTCGGTGGTACTTCCGGTAATTTACCTTCCATTTCTTTAGCCTTTTCTTCGGGGATGATTGAAAGGGTACTACCATGCGACCCTCCTTTGAAAGTAAGAGTCTTTGTATATATCTCTTTGCCCGGATTCAGTTTGGCAGGTTGTATTTTGCCGCCTGCAACCGGAGGTATATTGGGATCGATTTCAGAAACACCATACCCTTCCGGTACTGCCGGAATGTTATCTAACCCATCATGCCAGCTAATATCTACCGGAGGCATATTGCCACGTGCCGGGAATTTGAAAATAATAGTTGAAGACATCGGGAAGAAGAACGGATTATGATCTTTGAGATAAGTAGGGTTGATTTCTTCTGGTAATCCCAGGTCAAGGAATTCATGAGCCGTATCGAGGATATGAGCTCCCCAGTCGCCCAAAGCTCCCATACCGAAGTCATACCAACACCGCCATTGACCATTCACGAAATCAATATTATAATCATGCTCTCTTACTACGCCTAGCCACGTATCCCAGTCCATTGTAGATGGAATTGGTTGTGCCGCAGGAAAACTTGTCAACTTCGGATCCCATTTATGCCAGCGCCTTGAACTGTTCATGTGAGCAGTGATAGCTGTAACATCCTTAATTATTCCGGCATCTTTCCAGGCTTTGAATTGGAAATAATTTCCTTCGGAGTGTCCCTGGTTTCCCATTTGTGTTACAACGCCATACTTCTTTTCACCTTCCATCATCAGTTCAACTTCGTAGAAAGTCCTGGCTAAAGGCTTCTCTACATACACATGCTTCCCGTGTGCCATAGCTTCCATGGTAATAGGAAAATGCGCATGGTCAGGAACACCGACCGTTACTGCATCGATCTGGTTAGACATTTTGTCAAACATTTTCCTGAAATCCTGAAAACGCGGAACGTTAGGAAATTTATCAATTATTTTCTGCGTATGAGGAGCTCCCATATCCACATCACATAAAGCTACTATATTACATAATCCTGTATTATATAGTTCTTCAGCAATGTCCGCTCCGCGGAATCCTATTCCGATCAGTGCAAGGTTAACCCTGTCGTTAGCACTTACAAAAGGAGATGTAGGCATTACATTGGCTTTTGTTGGAGTAAAGAAAGACGGTACAACTGTAGCGGCAGAAATAGCTGCTGCTTTTTTGAAAAATAACCGGCGAGAAATGTCGTTCGAATTCATGGTATAGATATTTAATTGGTTCATGTTTGCGCAAACACGTTCTTTAAAAACAGCGTAAATATAAAGTGAAAAATTTAATTTCTAAAATAATCTACCCCTAAAATAATTTCATGATTACTTTCTTTCTACTATAATTAACAGATGGATAATTCATCTTCACCTTACACTTTTACCTGTAATGTGTTATATATTAATCAGAAAAGAGTGGAAGGTTTTCTTCCACCATACAAATAACCATCACTCCGGCTTGATCCATAGTAGGAGAAAGTTAGCATTTTTCATATAATATAGTATGCAAAAGGTAAGCAATTCGTTCTGGTAAGTTACCGTACATTTTATCTGCCACCGGCTGGTGTATATTAATCCACCGGCTGGTGTACTAATATCCACCAGTTGGTGCACCAATATCCACCGATTGGTGGCAGATAAAATATACGGTAAGAAAATAGTACTTATTCGTGAACAAAATGTAAAGGTATAGTGAGCAAAGAGAGAAAGATATTTTCGCCATCTTATGCAACTTATTTGTTTTCCTTCTCGTAGTATATATAGAAACTTTAAATTAAATTATATGAAACGAGCACGTAAAAACTAATCTGCGCCGAAGGCGATGATAAACTTACCGCGAGTTCCATAACTACCTTTTAAAAATTTATGCATATGAAAACGAAAACATTTGTTGTTATTCTTTTTTTGATAACCTCACTAAGTACGGCTTTTGCTTATAACACAATTGAGGGAAACCGGAACATTGTTACGCAAAGTATTTCCATAACGGATTATGACGAGGTATCCATGGCGGGAAGCATGGAGTTTGTTTATGAACAATCCGGTGCTGAACCATATCTGGAGATAACCGTGGATGAGAATATACTTCCTTATCTTCAGGCAGAAGTAAAAGGAAGGAAACTGATTGTAGGGGTGAAGACAGATGAAAATGGCGGCAGGAGAAATTCATATAACATTCAACCGACAGTTTATAAGATTAAATCAAATTCGCGGGAATTAAAAAAAGTAAATTCTGCAGGTTCCGGTAAATTTATAGTGACAAGTTCGCTGTCAGGTAATGATCTGGAGGTAAGTAAAGCAGGTAGCGGTTCAATCATATTCAATGAGGCTGTTAAAGCAACTAATATCAAGTTAAACCTTGCCGGATCGGGCAAAATTAAAGCGGATGATGATATTACTTCCGATCAGATAAATGTGAGTTTGGCAGGTAGCGGAACGATTGAATTGAAACAAAATATTAAAGGTGACGATTTGAAATTAAGCGTAGCCGGATCAGGAAAGATGCTTGTCCACAATATCGATGCCCGAAAAGCGGATTGCAGCTTATCCAGCAGTGGAGAAATGAAAGTGAATGGTAAAACCGAGGAAGTTACATATAGCGTTGCGGGAAGTGGGAGGATAAAAGCATTTGACTGTAGTGCGAAAGAAGTCAAATCGAGCTTGTCCGGTTCCGGAAGAATTGAGCTGTCTGCGGCAGAACAATTGGAAGCGAGCATTGTCGGCAGCGGGAATATTTCTTATAAAGGAAATCCTTCTATCGTTAAAAGTACAATGGGATCCGGTTCTGTGAAGCAGGTAAATTGATGATGAGTTAGTTGAGAATGTAAACAGTTGGTAAATGGCATTATCCATTACCAACTGTTTTTTTATTTACACGAAAGATTCGGTATCCCAACCAAGCTTTATCAATTGAATTTTAGCCGGATCGGAAGTTCCCAAATGATAGCGTGTATCTGCTAAAGCAATATGCTTTGCCGGAGGATTTAACGGTCTTTCTTCTCCGAAATATTCATTACGCTTTGCCTGCAGGATACGCAAGCCAACGGAATCAATAGCCACAGGATCAAAACCGACCAATAGCCCGTTATAATTCCACCGGTGTTCTTCAGACAATTGATGAGCGGCCAGATGATGGAAGGAAGGAGTGAACATTACAAGAATATGTAAACGTGTTTTCCCTTTGACCTCCGGCAGGTCGTATAGTGTGGCAAGGCTGGCACATGAATCATCATGATAATCCGACGGTTTTGGCGAAAACATAATATAATTCTTTATCAGTGAGCCTACGCCAGACCATGCATGTGTTCGCATGGGACGGATGTTTATAAGCGCCGTAGACCTTTGGAAAACAGGATCATTCAATACTCCTCTGTCTTTTACACTTATATTCTCTTCTTTGATGCCTGCGCTTACAACACGTTGCTTTAATAATTCGTTAAGTTCATCGGGAGTAGGTAATTTATCCCATTCATTGGTTTTAATACCTACGATGTCACTCGGTTTGACGATTGATGCCCATGCTTTCTGAGCATCATCCAGACCGGTCAGTTTACAGAGCGCTTCATCCAACATTTTTCCGCAAATAGCAGGATCAGGTGCATCCCCTTTTGCATACAAATGTTCATTGCGTATTAATACTACCTTACTGGTAGAATCCTGTTCGGTTGCCCACGCTTCTAACGGGCGGTTTAGTAGTACTGTACTTCCGATAGCCAGAGCGGCTGTCTTTTTCAATAGATCACGACGAGTAATAGGTTTCATGACAAATGTATTTTACATATTAGTGGTAGTAGATTGATATAGGTCTTTTACTTGTTCCTCAGAGTTTCCGTTAAAGATAGCAGCCAGTTTATTGCCTTTTATCCAGGAAGTGAACCATGTTTTATCTTCCAGTTGAATAATCGGAAGGTCATTATTCATTTCGGGAGCCAATTTCTCTTTCAATTGATTATATGCTATTTTTGCCGCATCCTCATCGGGATATTCAACCATTAAAAGGAAGCTCCGTTCGTTGGAATCTCCATATTTAGCCAGGATAGCATCCGTCTCATCATTAATATTAATGATATTGTAGTCTGCGATAAACAAATACGCATTCAGCCAGATATAATGATGAAAGTAAAGAAAGCCGCCCGGTACTAAGTTTTGCTTAGGAATATGATTTACGATACCGGGTATTTCACCTTCTCCGGTGATGGATTTATCTATATATGATGCCAGGTAATGAAGCGCTTCTTTACTTTGAGGTGTCGACTTTTGAGTCGTAATGACTACAAAGTAGCGGTCTTTCCAGAATATAATGAAGTCGTTATAACTCTGTGAACCCTGCCCGTAATCATATTCTTCTTTATCGCGGCTTTGTGTATAAACACCAAAAGCATTCTTGGAGCCGGTCATTATATATATTTCAACCGTTACTTGCGGCAAGCCTTCGGCTGAATATTTTGCCCCTGTCATACCAAGGAGCCCATAGGATAAGTATAATTCCGCACCTCCGTTAATATAGTCGAAGAGGTCTTCACCTACATAATTTAAATTGTCAGAAATATGATAAGTCTGAAACTGTTCAGGTAATTGAATCATCTGCTGTTCCTCTTGTGCATAAATCCGTGGAATTATTAGCCATAGAATGAATGTGCATATAAATATATTCCGCATTTTTTGGTTTATACATTGAATGAATTTGAAAAAGTAGATAAAGCACCTATAATGGTGGTCATGAAAATTAAACTTAATACAATACCGACTACCATCCATAACAGCGCAGCTTTAGCAAAATTAGATTTTGAGGGATTTGTATCACTGCTGAATGCCCATACCAATAACATGATGAAGTTCACAATAGGTATAGCCAAGATCAAAAGGGTGAGCATCCAATCGACAAGTGTTATTGGAGGATGCTTTTCAACAGTAGGATAAACAGATGCTTGTGGTACAGAGTAATTATTGTCTTCCATAATGATATAGTTTTTAAATGTTACTAGCAAATGTAACAATTCTGCAGAATAAATAATCTAATCCTTTCTGCTAATTTAATTTCTAATTATATATGGTAATATTTATATGATACTTGTATTTATGTTTTTTGTTAAACAAACGGGTATAATCATTTCACCTATTCAAAAACGATGTTCACCCACTTTAATTAATCCGCTATATTATTTATCGTTACATTTGGCATTAATATGAATAAACAATTAATAAAATTTTAATGCCTTATGAGAACAAGTCAGCTACTTCTTACTATATCCTTAATCTTTGGGATTGCTTTCAATGGGATTTCACAGGATAAGAAAAATGTAAAAGCAAAATTAAATGACGCTACGGTTTTCTTCCGTGGAGCAGAATTAACCCATACGGCAACTTCTTCGTTAGTCAAAGGTGAAAACGAAATATCTATCGAAGGCTTAAGCCCTGCAATAGATATTAATAGTTTAAAGATTAAATTAACGAAGAACGTAGTCGTTACATCTTATGAGTTTTCTGTTGATTACCTGACAGAAAATAAATCATCCAATGCTGTAATAAAGAAATTACAAGACTCTATTGAATTTTATAATAAAAAACTCGAGCTGGTAAAAACGGATATTGATATAACGACTAATTTGATATCTTTTTTACAAAAAGGAACAGATAAAAATGTAGCCGGCTCCGAAAAGGGACTGGGTATTGATGAGCTGGTAAAAACAATGGATTATTATAAAACAAAGGCAAAAGAATTGCAGGAAATGCAACTATCTAATAATAAGAAAAAGCAAGAATGGGATGACAACCTAAACCGTTTAAATAATCAACTGAAACAGGAATCTTTGAAAAACAATAAAACTGCGGGAATCCTTAAACTAAACCTTTCATCGCCGGTAACAGGTAATTGCCAGTTTTTAATATCTTATTATACGCCATCGGCAGGGTGGACGCCTTATTATGACATTAACATAGCTTCTACAGATAAGCCTGTAAAAATAATATCTAAATCAAAAGTGCGCCAGACTACCGGGCTTGATTGGGAGAAAGTAAAGCTTACATTATCGACATCCGTACCCAGCAATGGAAAGGCCGCTCCTTTATTTACTACCTGGTTTCTCGATTTTAACAGGCCGCTTCCTCAAGCCCGTATTTCCGGCCAACTGAATAGCATGGCTCAAAATTCATTCTCTTATGAAGTTAAGGAAGTCCAGGCCGAGATACCGGTGGAAAAAGATATAATCGATTATATACCGTCCACGATGGAAGACTATGTGGTACAATCAGAAAACGAACTGAATATGGTTTATGCCATTGATATGCCATATACTATTCCGGGTAATGGAAAAGAGCAAAATATTGATCTGCAAACAAAGGAAACTCCTGCGGAGTATAAATACTATTGCGCTCCTAAATTAGATATGGAAACATACTTACTGGCAGAGATATCCAACTGGGAACAATTAAACCTTATGAGCGGGAAAGCGAATATCACCTATGATGGAACCTATGTTGGTGAGTCGTACATTGATGCAGGCTCAACACATGAAAAGCTAACGCTCACGTTAGGAACAGACAAACGCGTGTCTGTTAAAAGGGAGAAGATGCACGATTATAGCAGCAAACGGCCTCTTGGAAGTGATATTAAACAAGTATTTACGTACAAACTGACAGTAAGGAATAATCACAGCAAACCTATTAAACTGGTACTAAAAGATCAATATCCTGTCTCTACACAAAAAAATATTGAAGTGGAACTTCTTAAAGAAACCACTCCCTGGACTGCAAATGTTGAGAACATAGGTGTCGTTACCTGGGAACACGATATCAAAGCCGGAGAAACAAAGGAATACAAGATGAGTTATAGTGTTAAGTATCCGAAGGATAGTAACATAAATCTGTAAGATTTTTCGCTTAAAGGCTTCAAAGCTGCTGCAATAACCCTTAAAATAGACTTCAAAAATCGGAACTATCGCTTACCTGATTTGTTATAGTAATCCGGATAATTAAAACAGGATATGGCTCGATCGCTTACCTTTATGATAAAGAAGAAAGAATATGCCGCCGCTGTAATGAAAGTCGACAGAAAGAAGTTGTACGGCTGGGTGGAGATAGTGGCGGTAGATGATAATGGCGATCCATGCGAATTACTCACGACGGACGAAGCGGGGAGTGTGCTGATCCCAAAAGGCGGTACGGGCCTGGGAATCCTTTCACCGGATAATGAATGGGTGGAACGTTCGGAGCTTATAGCCGTGAAACCGGATGGTTCTAAAGCTGAACCTGTCCCATCAAGTTATAATAAGGTTATCGAGCTGAAAGAAAAGGTTACCACCGACCAATTCCTCGATTACAGCATTACGGATTTCTACCAGTTAAGTGGTGCGGACGAAGCCTTTATTAAAACGATCGGACAAAATATCTATACTTTTTCATATAGCTACCTCGATAGTTATGAGGGTAGTCCGGCTTTCCTGATGGTATCGGATGGCGTGCCGTTTATGCTGATCGGTGTGGCTAATAACTTCGAGATGCTTTGTTTCGGAGATTGTGGAGATATAGATGATACGGAGGATGAAACTTTTCAGATTGAGGACAATGATGAACTCGATTTCTCAATGTTGGATTTTAAATAGGACGCTATGAGGGCAATGAACATATCCAATGACAAGAACCGCGACGCGCAGATCGTTTTCGATGCTCAGGTGCAGATCAAACCAATACAGTGGGTGCTTCCCGGTGGTAAAGATCGCACCAATATCAAGGTATTGCGGTCTGCCACCTATCTGGAGGAGGAGAAGTTGCAGGAGAAGTACGGCGATCTGTCCGCCGTGGCAGAAGCAATCATCGAATCAGACCCCGAAGTAGATATGGAGATCATCGGCAAAATGTTGCGGCGAACCCATAAACTGTATGTAGATAAGAATAACGAGATAGCCTACAGCCTGAACCTCTATCAGGTAATCCGTAATCCGGACGGTACAGAGAATGAAAG
>DAMCDT010000074.1:0-13168 GCA_032058265.1 Tannerellaceae bacterium | reverse complement strand
TTGGAATTACTTTTTCTATACGGTTATATAACGGCGTAGACATCTTGATAAAATAAGGTGTCGTAAAGGTGGTTATAATGGAAACGGCTACAATGATAGGATATAACGTTCCACTGATCACACCGAGGCTCATCCCTAGGTTAGCGATGATAAACGAGAACTCCCCTATTTGTGCCAAGCTGAAACCTGATTGGATTGCCACCTTTAATCCTTGACCGGAAGCCATTACACCTAACGTAGCAAAAATGACACGTCCTACCAATACTACGGTGGTTAATATAAGTATAAGCCCGGCGTATTCCTTAATAACTCCCGGATCGATCATCATACCTACGGAAACAAAAAAAACAGCTCCGAAAAGGTTCTTAATAGGTTCGACTAAATGTTCTATCTGCTTCGCACGAACCGTTTCCGCTAAAATAGATCCCATAATAAATGCTCCTAAAGCGGCAGAGAAGCCAACCTTAGATGCGAATAAGACCATCCCCAGACACAAACCAATCGAAATAATAATCAGTGTTTCGTCATTCAGGTAATTCTTGAGCTTCTTCAACATCGTTGGTATCAGATAGATGCCGACTATGAACCATATCAATACAAAAAAGATTAATCGAAGCAGACTGTTGAGCAGCTCCCCACCCTCAATTTTATTACTTATGGCTACGGTAGATAGTAATACCATCATCAAAATGGCGGCTAAATCTTCTACAATTAACATACCGAACACAATTCCCGCAAACTTCTGTTTTTGCAGGCCCATATCATTAAAGGCTTTGATGATAATAGTGGTTGACGACATCGAAAGCATCCCTCCTAAAAAGATACTGTCCATCTGCGACCAGTTAAGCAACTGTCCTACAATATAGCCGATAACAATCATCGAACCCATATTAATAATAGTCGCCAGCGAAGCCGTACCACCGACATCGATCAACTTCTTAAAACTAAATTCCAATCCCAATGCAAACAGAAGAAATATCACACCAATTTCCGCCCAGATCTCGACATTACCCATATCGGAAACAGTAGGTAACCAACTTATATAAGGCCCGGCTATAAATCCGGCAACAATATAACCTAAAACGACCGGTTGTTTCAACCATTTAAAAAGTATGGTAGCGATACCGGCTGTAATTAAGATAAGAGCCAGATCGCCTATAAAATCATGCAAATGCGCCATAAGTAAGGATCATAATTGTTAGGGATTGTAAATATACAACAAAATCGTAATTATTTTCGTTTTAATAAATTCAAGATTAATATATATCAACCATCTATCACCTTCCACAACACCCTACAAAGTCTTTATGTATACGGTTTTAGGCGTGGAAGATCATCTTCCACCCGATAAGATTACCTATCACCTGTCATGCGATCATTTGAATAGGATACTTCCCGTTTTAGATAGATCAACAAGCAAATTCAAACACGGAGGCACGGAGGCACAGAGTATTCATTTACATAGAATAATAAAACTCCATATCTCCGTGTCTCTGTATTCTAGTAATTAATTATTGATTTTTGACACACCCTTATTTTTTGTTCATTGAGAACAGATTATAAACAAAAGTGGAAGGTAAAGATTAATACCTCCCAACTCAAAAGTATACATACCTTTCATCAAAACAATACAATCTTTCCTAAAAATGATTGTAATCATTTGGTAAAGTTATCGTAATAACTTTATTAAGTGACTATGAAGTTTTTTAAAAATCATCCTTTCCCTTTTACTTTAGTACTAACTTATCAAAAAAAGAGACAAGGTAAAAACCCTGTCTCTTTTACATATTTATTGGAAATGAATTATTTCTCGATAGCGGCTTGTGCTGCTGCTACGCGTGCTATGGGTACGCGGAATGGTGAGCAGGATACGTAATTCAAGCCTACATGGTGGCAGAATTTCACGGATGAAGGCTCGCCGCCGTGTTCTCCACATATACCGCATTTTAAGTCGGGACGTACTTCGCGGCCTTTTTCAGTCGCCATGCGAACTAATTGTCCCACCCCATTTTGATCTAATACCTGGAATGGATCGAATTTTAATATTTTCTTTTCCAAGTAAATGGGAAGGAACGTTCCGATATCGTCGCGCGAATAACCAAAAGTCATCTGCGTTAAGTCGTTTGTTCCGAATGAGAAGAATTCGGCGCTTGAAGCAATCCTGTCAGCGGTTAAGGCCGCGCGTGGGATTTCGATCATCGTTCCTACTTTATAGTCGATGCTGTCGCCTGCTTTTTCGAATAATTCTTTCGCCGTATCACGTATAATTTTTTCCTGACCTAAGAATTCGTAAACGATACCGGTCAACGGAACCATGATTTCAGGGTATGTTGTCACACCTTCTTTCTTTAACTCTAACGCGGCACCCAGGATAGCTTTTGTCTGCATTTCCGTAATTTCAGGATACGTATTACCTAAACGGCAACCACGGTGGCCTAACATCGGGTTCGATTCATGTAAAGCTTCCACACGTTTACGCACAACCGATACATCTACACCCATTGCGTCTGCCAGTTCTTTCTGGCCTTTTTCATCATGGGGTACGAACTCATGCAAAGGTGGGTCAAGTAAACGTACGGTAACAGGGAAGCCGGCCATTGCTTTGAAGATGCCCTTAAAGTCTTCTTGCTGGTATGGTAATAACTTTTCAAGCGCTTTTTTGCGTTCTGCTTCATTTTCAGCGAGGATCATTTCACGCATCGCTTTGATCTTTTCACCTTCAAAGAACATGTGTTCCGTACGGCAAAGTCCGATACCGACAGCACCAAATTTACGGGCTACCGAAGCATCGTGCGGAGTGTCCGCATTGGTACGTACACCCATCACGGCATATTTATCGGTAAGCTTCATCAATTCGTCAAAATCTCCGCTTACTTCTGCATCTTCTGTTTTAATTTTTCCTTCATATACCTCGCCCGTTGTACCGTTTATAGAGATGTAATCGCCTTCGTTAAAGACTTTACCATTTACTTCCATGGTTTTCTTCTTGTAGTCGATGTTAATACCTCCGGCGCCTGATACACAGCATTTACCCATACCACGTGCTACAACGGCAGCGTGAGACGTCATTCCTCCGCGGGCAGTTAGGATACCTTCGGCAGCGGCCATACCGGCTAAATCTTCCGGCGACGTTTCGATACGTACCAGAACGATCTTCTTTCCGCCTTTGTACCATTCGGCAGCATCTTCGGCAAAGAATACGATTTGTCCTGTCGCAGCTCCCGGAGAAGCGGGAAGTCCTTTAACCAATACTTTCGCCTGCTTCAAAGCGTCTTTATCAAATACCGGGTGAAGCAATTCATCTAATTTATTCGGTTCGATACGTTCTAAAGCTGTCTTTTCGTCGATCATGCCCTGATGAAGCAAGTCCATCGCTATCTTAACCATTGCGGCGCCTGTACGTTTTCCGTTACGTGTCTGAAGAAACCAAAGCTTTCCTTCCTGTACGGTAAACTCCATATCCTGCATATCACGATAGTGATTTTCCAGTTTGGTCTGTATCTCATCCAATTGCTTGTATATTTCCGGCATCGCTTCTTCCATAGAAGGGAATTTTTCTCTTCTTTCTTCTTCGGAAACACCGGCCATTTCTGCCCAAAGTTGCGAACCTTCTTTCGTAATTTGTTGAGGTGTACGGATACCTGCTACCACATCTTCTCCCTGAGCATTGATTAGATATTCTCCATTAAATACATCATTTCCGTTTCCTGCATCACGTGAAAAACAAACGCCTGTCGCGGAAGTATTACCCATGTTACCGAATACCATTGCCTGTACTGTAACTGCCGTACCCCATTCAGCAGGTATTCCTTCCATTTTGCGGTATAGGATGGCACGCTCGTTCATCCACGAATCAAATACGGCTAATACTGCTCCCCACAATTGTTCATAAGCATCTGTCGGGAAGTCCCTGCCGGTTTGGTTTTTAACGGCTGCCTTGAAATTCTTTACCAGCGCTTTCAGGTCGTCTACTGTCAGTTCATTGTCCAGTTTCACACCTTTGGCTTCTTTCATTTCTTCGATAATTTCCTCAAACGGGTCGATATCTTCTTTATTTACAGGCTTCATACCAAGCACCACATCGCCATACATCTGTACAAAACGACGGTAAGAATCCCATGCGAAGCGTTCGTTTCCGGTCTTTTTGGCAAGTCCTTCCACCACTTCATCATTTAAGCCAAGGTTAAGGATCGTATCCATCATGCCGGGCATAGATGCACGAGCTCCGGAACGGACTGATACCAACAGCGGATTAGCTACGTCTCCAAACTTAGAGTTCATCAGCACTTCCACATTTGAAACCGCCTTTTTCACGTCGTTAGTCAATAGTTCGATCACTTTTTCTTTTCCTAGCTCATAGTATTCTGAACAAACTTCTGTGGTTATGGTGAATCCCGGAGGAACGGGAACACCGATTAGATTCATTTCAGCTAGATTAGCTCCTTTTCCACCGAGCAGATTCTTCATGTCTGCCTTTCCTTCAGCTTTACCATTCCCGAAGGTGTAAACTCTTTTCTTTTCCATAAATTTAGATTGTTATGCTTAGTATTTGCTATCTCGACATTGCAATGTTACAAATATAATGTAAAAAGTGGATATATATAATTGTTATCCATTAAAATTACGTACACCATTAAAAAAATTATGTATATTATTTCAAAAAATGGTTTACATAACTTTCAGAAATTTAGTAATAGATAAATATACCTGTTCGAATGCTGCTTTGTAGTTAAGGGTAAAGTATGTACATTTGCTGTGATTTTCTAAATAAAAAGCAATTGGCAAGAAAGAACAAACAATTACCCGTCCTGGAAAATGTTACCGTAACAGATGTAGCGGCAGAGGGTAAAGCGATAGCAAAAGTAAATGAAAAAGTCATTTTTATACCTTTTGTTGCTCCGGGTGATGTGGTCGATATCCAACTGACGCGAAAGAAAAATAGTTTTGCCGAAGGTAAAGCGATCCGTTTTCATTCGTATTCC
Source organism: Tannerellaceae bacterium (assembly GCA_032058265.1). Taxonomy (GTDB): domain Bacteria; phylum Bacteroidota; class Bacteroidia; order Bacteroidales; family Tannerellaceae; genus DFXE01. Next base: position 8,186 of record DAMCDT010000074.1, on the reverse strand, counting down.
GATAAACGTGTAGAACCCTTTTGCCAACATTTCGGCGTCTGTGGAGGGTGTAAATGGCAACATCTCCCCTACGACGAGCAACTCCGCTATAAACATAAACAGGTAATCGACAACCTGACACGTATCGGTAAGGTAGGACTGGGCGAGATTTTCCCGATCCTCGGCTCCGAACGGACCCAATATTATCGTAATAAGCTCGAATATACATTTTCAAATAAGAAATGGCTGACGGAAAAGCAGGTAAAGTCAGGCGAAACATTCGAATGTATGAGTGGTGTAGGCTTCCATATACCGGGTATGTTCGACAAAGTACTGGATATAGAGAAATGCTGGTTGCAGGACGATATCTCCAACCGCCTGCGCCTTTCCATAAGGGAGTACTGCCTTTCACATGAAGGATACCCGTTCTTCGACCTCCGCAACCAGGTCGGTTTTATGCGTACTTTAATTGTTCGTACAACTTCAACGGGTGAACTGATGCTGATCGTCGTGTTCTTCCACGAAGATAAAGAACTCCGCAAGGCCTTATTATCCTATATATCCGACAAATTTCCGGAGATCACTTCCCTCCTTTATATTATTAATGAGAAAAGGAATGATACAATAACCGATCAGGAGGTGCACGTCTTCAAAGGAAAGGACCATATCATCGAAGAAATGGAAGGGCTTCAGTTTAAAATCGGCCCTAAATCATTTTACCAGACGAACAGCCAACAAGCATATAACCTATATAAAATAGCCCGTGATTTTGCCGGATTAACCGGAAAAGAACTTGTGTACGACCTCTATACCGGTACGGGTACAATCGCCAACTTTATTGCACGGCAGGCAAAGAAGGTGATCGGCATTGAATACGTACCCGAAGCCATTGAAGATGCTAAGGTCAATGCTTCACTGAACGGGATCGATAATACCTTGTTTTTTGCCGGGGATATGAAAGATATCCTCAATACTGATTTTATCGGGGAACACGGAAGACCGGATGTAATTATAACCGATCCTCCGCGTGCCGGTATGCATGATGACGTGATCGATGCCATACTGTTTGCTGAACCCTGCCGCATCGTTTATGTAAGTTGTAACCCTGCTACACAAGCCAGGGACCTTAATCTCCTTGATGATAAATATGCAGTGAAGAAAGTGCAGCCTGTGGATATGTTTCCCCATACGCACCATGTGGAGAATATTGTTTTGCTCGAGCGAAGATAATAACCACCAATATAAAATATGTATAGGATCATTACCTTCTGTGTATGCGTCGTATTCCTATTTTCCGGTTGTTACAGTAAAGAAAAGAAAGCTGTAGTTGAGGAAAAGGAAGTCGTCGATCTACCACAGATCATCGAAAAAGGGGAAATTACGGCTGTTACTTTATATAGTTCAACGTCTTATTTCCAATACAGAATGGAGCCGATGGGGTATGAATACGACCTCATCAGGAACTTCGCGACGTCAAACGGTTTAAAACTGAACATCAAAGTAGCAGAGAATAATATCCGCCTGGTAGAAATGCTTGAAGCAGGCGAAGCAGATGTGGTAGCCTATCCTATCGCTTATAATAGCCAACTGAAAGAGAAACTAATCTACTGTGGAAGGGAAGAGCTTTCCAGCCAGGTGTTGGTACAGCCGATCAGGAAAGGGGAAGAGTTACTGACAGACGTCACGCAATTAATAGGTAAAGATATCTATGTAATTCCCGGCACGAAATACCATGAGCGCCTTCAAAATCTGAATGCAGAATTAGGAGGCGGCATCATCATCCATGATATCGGCAAGGATACTATAACTACTGAAGACCTTATCGAAATGGTTTCATTAGGTGAAATACCTTATACGGTCAGCGACGACAGGATTGCCCGTTTAAATAAAACCTATTACTGGAACATTGATGTAGGCCTGCAAGTTAGTTTCCAGCAACGGTCTTCGTGGGTCGTTCGGAAAAGTAGCCCCCAATTGGCGGAAGCTATTAACAGTTGGGCGTTCGACAATGTGGGTAGCCATACCTATCAGGCGGCCATCAAACGTTATTTCGAACTAAGTAAAAAGGTATTGGAAGTGAGTATGCCTGAGATAAAGCATGGGAACATTTCTCCATACGACGCTCTGTTCAAAAAATACGCACCTTCATTAGGATGGGATTGGGAGCTGTTAGCTTCCATAGGTTATCAGGAATCTCATTTCAAAACGAGCGAAGTTTCCTGGGCGGGAGCACAAGGATTAATGGGGATCATGCCGAACACTGCCCGGATGCTGGGCGTCACGCTCGACGAACTAACCGATCCCGAAATAAGTATCCGTACCGGCGTGGAAGTTTTAAAACGTTTCCGCAGGGGATTTCAGGACATCGCTGATACAATGCAGGTGATCAAATTAACATTAGCTTCTTACAATGCAGGTATCGGACATGTATATGATGCACAGCGACTGGCGGAAAAAGACGGAAAAGACCCGCACGTCTGGGACGATAATGTGGCGGAATATATACTTTTAAAACGTTATCCTGAATATTATAATGATCCGGTAGTCAAACATGGGTATCTACGCGGAACAGAAACGTACAATTACGTACGTGAAGTAATTGGACGTTACGAGTATTATAAACAACAACTGGCAAATATGTAGCAGGTAATACATCCTGTTATAAACAAGAAATTACACAAATCATGCAATTTGTGTAATTCTTTTCAGTGGTGGTTCATTTTAAATTATGATGTGAGAGGGTCATTTTGCGTGCGATCGCTTCGCAAAATGGTAGGAACAGTGAACATCCGCATTACTTTCTTCTTCTATAAGTCTGATTATTCTTTCAAAGAAGCATGCCGGGAATATAACAAGGTATGATTAAAAAATGTTTACATTTGCGTCAAAACAATCTAATTTTTTTAATCCGATGAAAAATATAATCGCATTTGTTTGCTGCCTGGCAATATTATCAGGGTGCAGCGTTCCCACTAATCAGAACAGCCAGTCTGCTTCATGTGAAACGGAAAAGGCTTCTATGCTGTATGTAATGAACCTAACCCGTAAAGTAAAGCCTGAATTTGTTTCGGCGTATAAGGCGGCTTTTGAAACTTGTAAGGAAAAAACGCTGCAGGAACCCGGTTGCCTGGATTATGAAATGTATCAATCCTATACCGATAGTACGGAATTTGTTATCCTTGAAACATGGAAAAACAAAGGTGAGCATCTTAAACATATAGAGACGGCACACCTGAAAAATTATGTAAAGAAAACAAAAGATATGGGCGACCCTTCATTTAAGGCAAACAATGTAGAAATTTACGTCTGTCCTAACGTAAATTAATTCGATTTACCGGTCATAATATCCAAAACCAGCTTATCCGTCATTTCCATTCCTTTGGAACCAATGGCGGTCAGGTTGGCAATAGAACGGTCGATGTCTTCGTCGATTATTCCCTCGCACGACGTTACTACCTTATTTTCCATGGCCATCATGGCCGAAAGCATCGCTGTGGATACCCCACTGGCTACCTTCATCGAGCAACTTGGTTTCGCCCCGTCGCAGATCATACCCGTTAAATTCCCGATCATATTCTTAATAGCGTAAGTGATCTGCGTTTTACTTCCTCCCATCAGGTACGTGATCCCGCAGCTTGCTCCCGTCGCTGCTACCACGCATCCGCATAGGGCAGACAATCGACCGAGGCTTTGCTTCACGTAGATAACCATCAGGTTACTCAGCATTAATGCCCGTATCAGTTGTTCTTCACTGCAACCGATATCTTCGGCGAACGATACGACCGGAAGAGTAGCCGCTATTCCCTGGTTTCCGCTTCCTGAATTACTCATAACCGGTATCATCGCGCCATCCATTCGCGCATCGCAGGCGGCAGCCGTCATAACCAACATGTGTGTATAGGGTGAATCACCCATAAATCTTTTGCCTATATTACCGGATATTGTTTTACCAACCGTATGCCCGTATGCACCTTGCATAGACGCTTCGGCAGCCTTCTTATTTAATTCGGCTGTTTGCTTTATAAAACGGATCTCATCCACCGGCATTTCCGTTGCGAATTCATATACCAAATTATATGATAATTTCAGTTCTTCGTTGGTACATATTTCCTGGCCACAACATTCATCCGAACGCTCATCGATTATAACCTGTTCATTCTTTCCGATATAAACGAAATGGGTATGCTCATGGCAAATAATAGCGATTGCCTTGTCTTCTCCGGCTGAACTGACTACTTCTATATAAAGTTTATCGACATTTTCTTTTAAAGAGACGCGGATAAGTTTACCGGCGATCATTTCTTTCCCTTTTTCAAGCGCTTCGGGTGTAAGGTCACGCAGTACTTCCAGTCCGTAAGCCGATTTACCTATCAGGCTGCCCAAAGCAATCGCAATAGGCAAGCCCACCATATTCGTGCCGGGTATCCCCACTCCCATCGCGTTCTTCAATACATTTGCACTAAGGGATACATCAATCTTTTCAGGGACGGCGCCCAACGTTTCAGCCGCTTTCGCCGCAGCCAGGGCTACCGCAATAGGTTCGGTACAACCAATGGCAGGAATTATTTCGCTGTGTATGAGAGATAAGATTTGTGTTTTAAGTGTGTTATTCATGTTTCTGACGTTTTTCTTACAGGTAATTATGTACGCGCAAAGATATTACATAATTCATAAAACTGTCATGCACGCCGCCGGAAAAAGTGGCGTACGTCAGTCAAAACAATCACCACAGTCGTTAAAAAAATATCCATCGTCATTTTTCTTCCTATCTTTGCACCAAGAAATGCAGTGAATGTCTACAAATAAATTAAGTCCGGCACTAATCGATTTACAAAAGCAATACGATCTTCTTCAAAAGGAATATCAATATGAAAAAGATGTATACCAACAGCAATCCGAACGCATGGGAATGTGGAAAAAGGTGCAACAGGGACTTTGCTGGTATCCTGTAACAGCAGGAAAAAATTACTATAACTCGCTCAACCAATTGGTTATTGAGGTTGAAAGAAGGGCCGACAAAGAAATAGAACACGCCTTCGAGCATGGGCGTCCGGTATGTTTCTTTACGGTAAATGCCGACGGCAGTTTCCGGTTTCTTAATTTTTCCGCTATTATTAGTTATGTCCAGGAAGATAAAATGGTGGTCGTTCTTCCCTCTCCTGCCGCATTAATTGAATTACAATTAGCGAAAGATCCGGGAGTGCAGCTTTATTTTGATGAAACGAGCTATAAAACAATGTTCAGCGCTTTGACCGATGTGATGCGTGCCAGGCATACCCGCCTGGCTCAATTGCGTGATATACTGAAAGGAAATACGCCCGCCGGATTCAGGGAGCTGTTCCCTGTCCGTTTTCCGTGGCTTAACCCCTCGCAGGAAGCAGCGGTAAACAAAGTATTGGCGGCACGCGATCTTTTTATTGTACATGGCCCTCCTGGAACGGGAAAGACGACAACTTTGGTAGAGGCGGTGTACGAAACGCTCCATCGTGAGAATCAGGTAATGGTTTGTGCACAAAGCAATACGGCAGTAGACTGGATATCGGAGAAACTGGTCGACCGCGGTGTCCCGGTTCTCCGTATCGGAAATCCTACACGAGTGAATGATAAAATGCTTTCGTTCACATACGAACGGAGGTTTGAATCGCATCCCGACTATCCCGAACTGTGGAGCATCCGCAAAACGATACGCGATATCCAGTCGTCTATGCGGAAGACAAACAGGGATGAACGGGATACGGTACGCAACCGTTTATCACGGCTTAAATTCCGGGCTACGGAACTGGAGGTAAAGATCGACACGGAATTGTTCGATGAAGCACGTGTGATAGCCTGTACACTGGTTGGTTCTGCCAACCGGCTACTTATAAACCGCCGTTTTACCTCACTCTTTATAGATGAAGCCGCGCAGGCTTTGGAGGCGGCGTGCTGGATAGCCATTGAAAAGACGGACAGGGTTATACTTGCCGGTGATCATTGCCAGTTGCCTCCTACTATTAAATGTATGGAAGCGGCGCGCGAGGGACTGGGACAGACATTAATGGAAAAGGTCGTTTCTTCCAAACCGGATGCCGTTTCTCTTTTGAAAACCCAATATCGTATGCATGATGATATTATGCACTTTCCCTCACGATGGTTTTATCATAATCAGTTGGAATCCGCCCCCGAAGTAAAAGCAAGGGGTATTTTAGCCCTCGATACGCCGGTTGTATGGTACGATACTTCCGAATGTGCCTTTACGGAAGATCAACCGGAGGAAAGCGCGAGCCGGATCAATACACATGAAGCCGAACTGTTAGTCCTTCATTTGAAAGAATATCTTCAGAAGATCAGTAAAGAGCGTGTGATGGATGAACATATCGATGTCGGCCTGATCTCTCCCTATCGCGCACAAGTGCAATATATCCGTAAGCTCATTAAACAGGATGCTTTCTTTAAACCGGTAAGGAAACTGATAACAGTCCATACGGTGGATGGCTTCCAGGGACAGGAACGCGACGTTATTATGATCAGTCTGGTACGTGCCAACGAATCCGGCCACATCGGTTTTCTGAACGACTTGCGCCGCATGAATGTGGCGATTACACGGGCGCGGATGAAACTTATATTAATCGGTGACGCGTCGACATTATCCCGCCATCCTTTCTACCGTGAGTTTTACCGGTATGTACGGAAACAAGGACAAATTTTAACAGTAAAACAAAAATAATTGTACCTTTACAGTTTAATCCAAATGTACTAAAATGCCATGAAATATAAATTATTGGTTTTAGATGTTGATGGTACTTTACTCAACAGTAATAAAGAAATAACGCCCGCGACATTATCAACACTTCTGAAGGTGCAACAAATGGGTGTACAAATCGTACTTGCCTCAGGCAGGTCGACGCATGGTTTGATGCCGATAGCTAAAACACTGGAGCTCGACAAGTACAACGGGTATATTCTTTCGTACAACGGCGGACAGATCTTCAGTATGCAAACCGGCGAATTACTGTTTGAAAGACGGATCAATCCTGAATTAATTCCCTATTTGGAGAAGAAAGCCGACAAAAATAACTTCGCCATACTTACCTATCACAAGGATACTTTATTTACAAACAATGCCAATGATCCACATGTACAGGATGAAGCGGAAAGAAATAAGATGCAAATAAAGGAAGTGAAACCCTTCGCCGAAGCAATTACGTTCTCTCCCTGTAAATGTATGTTGGTAAGCGATGATGAAGAAGCATTGACAGGCCTGGAAAAGCACTGGAAGAAACGCCTGGACGGTGTGCTCGATGTCTTCCGTTCCGAAAGTTATTTCCTGGAAGTAGTACCTCCTTCTATCAATAAAGCCGATACATTGAATGTTTTGATGGATAAACTTTCAATCCTTCCTGAGAACACTATGGCTATTGGCGACGGCGTTTGCGATATTACGATGATCCAGTCGGCAGGTTTAGGTATTGCCATGGGAAATGCTGTTGAATCAGTCAAAATATGTACGGACTATACCACCACAACTAACGATGAAGACGGGGTAGCCCGGGCTGTAGAAGAACATATAATTGCGAAGGTACGTCCGGCAGATGTTCCCCTAAAAGAACTGAATGCCCGTGCTAAACACGCATTAATGGGTAATTTAGGCATTGAATATACCTTCGCCTCTGAAGACAGGGTGGAAGCAACTATGCCTGTCGACGTACGTACCCGCCAGCCTTTTGGTATATTACACGGAGGAGCCACGCTGGCCCTTGCGGAAACCGTTGCCGGCCTGGGCTCGATGGTACTATGCCAACCGGATGAGATCATTGTCGGGATGCAGGTAAGCGGTAATCATCTTTCGTCGGCTAAAGAAGGTGACACGGTGCGTGCCGTAGGTACGATTATACACAAAGGACGGTCGTCCCACGTATGGAATGTAGACGTTTTTACATCGACGGGCAAACTTGTATCATCTATCCGTGTTGTTAATAGTGTTTTAAAGAAAAGATGACATCCGACGACGTAAATAAATTAGACATATTAATCAAACAAAACAGGAGCTTTGCCGTATACAGGATTCCTGGTGAAGAGGATATACATTTTTTATTACAGCATTCAGGTCCAGCAAGGCGTATATATGATATTGAAGATTTAAACGGCCAAAGCGGATTTGTAATCGCTCCTTATAAAATATCACAAACATCACCGATTGTTTTGATACAACCGGATCGATGGGATAT
>DAMCDT010000073.1:0-13257 GCA_032058265.1 Tannerellaceae bacterium | reverse complement strand
CTCCGCAATCTTTTATTATACAATTCTCAATTTCGATATTTTCAATTGTATAATAACCAGATTCATCATCGTTGTTTGAACGGATAAGGCATCTTGGAATATTGCTTATTGTTAAATTTTTAAATGATATTAACTTAACATTTTTGTATTTTCCGTCAACGAAATAGCTTGCTGTTATATTGATGTTAACTCCATCAAAGATCAAACCTCCGTTATCAACTGCGGTTGTACCCGAAACTGTACCGGTAAATACTGGAGTTTGACCATCAGCGGCCTTAAGTGTGATTGTTTTAGCGTCAGGAAAATCGATAACATTCTCATAGCTTCCACTACTCAGCAGCATAATATCGCCATCGGCGGCAGATGCATATTCTGCTTCAAAGGTTTCCGTTGTAACCTGAATTTCTTTTGCTTGTAAGTTATAACCTACAAAAATGAAAAAAAACAAAAAAAGTAATCGTGTTCTCATCTTCATTTAATTTATTTGTTTATAAAATTGCACCTGTTGCCAGTGCTTAGTTTATCTATATTACTATTTTAGAAGACAATATATTTTTGTCCTTTAAAACCACTTTGATTAATAGAAATCCTTTACCGATAGACGGAATATCTAAAACTGTATTGCTTCCAGATAATTTTGAGGAATACAGGAGCATTCCTGAAAGACTATAAATTGAAACTGAATTCATTTCTTTTTCTGAGTCGATAGAAAGGGTACGGGAATTAGAATTGTAAAAAACAACCAACCGCGCCGCATCATCCACTTTTTCTTCATTTATTCCAGTTATAGCATTCTTATTTTGATTACGGGTAATATCTTCGACCAGACTGTTAAGATAAACTTCGAGATAAGTATATCCTTCTTCATTAATATCGGTAGCCCTTTTTCCGTCATATCCGTGACTATCAAGCCATCCGTCGGGTATCCCATCCCTGTCGGCATCTGTCGGAACTTCTCCTTGTGTTAAAACCGGCCATGGGCTCCAGTCATTACCGGCATCGGATGGTTTGGTATCCCAATGCGAATCGATAATTCCCAATTTAGGATAATTCTTACTTCTCCAATTTATTTCCGGAGCATCCGGATGCCCGGTATCCCAGCCATTATACTTAGAAAGCCCTTTGAACGTTGTTGTCCCGTTTCGGGTTTCGTTTATAATTCTTTCATCATAGCTATCCCTTTTTAGACATGCTCCGGCATATTCCAGCACCTGATCATAAGCTATACGTGCATCGTGCGTTGTTACAACCGTCGAATAAGCTGTACCGTTGTATTCTCCTTTTATATCAAAGGGCACACTCATCCTCATAGCGGCCTTATCTGCTTCCGAAACAACGCCATAACCTGATGAAAACTGGTTATAAACACCGTATGTCCAATTATCGTTTGTGGCTTTAATGCAGTTAGGTTCATTCTTTCCGTCGTCTACAACATTTCCTTCTATAAAGAATTGCCCCCAGGCATTATATCTGATGCTTCCCTCGTTCACATCTTTATCGGGACTCATTATCCTGCCTCTTCTGGCTCCTGTTGATGATACAGGTCCCGGTTTATAAAAATTATTAACCATATTGACGTTCATCCCTTCGGCACCATACGTGTTGCCATAATTGAAGATAACATTATTGCGGTGATCGACAGTTTCCGTATGAGGTGGGATATTCTGGCCTGCGCCAAAACGTGGTGTACGGCTATCGTGATGTGCGAGCAGGTTATGATGGAATGAAGCGTTTGTGCCGCCCCATATGCCTCCATAACCGTGGGGACCTTTATCGTGCTTGGATAACCTCAAGCTTTCGGAAATAAGACACCATTGCATCGTAAAATAATTACAATCATAGAAAGAAGCACATTCATCGGTGCTCCAGCTAACGGAGCAATGATCAACAATTACATTTTTGAAGAAGCGTCCGCCCAATGCATCTGCACCTCCATTTCCAGCTGCGTCATCACCCATCCTGAATCTTAAATAGCGGATAATTATATTGCTGCCCGATATATTTACATAATCGTTCCCGATACAAATTCCATCGCCCGGAGCAGTCTGACCTGCTATGGTAACGTTATCTCTTTTTATGTTAAGCGGCTTTTTCAGGGAAATTGTTCCGCTAACCTTAAACTGTATGGTAATGGGATAAGATGTATTACTTTTATCCAGACACCAGCGCAACGATCCTTCTCTCCTTATGGAACTTCCTTCATCAGAATCCTCCAACGTAGTAACATAATAAACCAAGCTATTATGTGTGCTTGTAGAGCGCCCGCCTGTGGTGTACATTCCTCCTCCTTCAGCTCCGGGAAAGGCCGGAACCTGCGCCTGCATGTTTCCATATAAAAATATGGTTGCTAAGAATAATATTATTTTCTTCATAATCTTTTATTTTAAAGCGATTAGTTATTTAGCAGCAGGCTGGCCATAATAAAAGGTCCTACTGCTTTTGGATCGTTATCCCGTACGGGCTCTGATATATAATATTCGAAACTTCCGTCCCGATAAAAAGTAGTTCCACCCAAACCCGATACTGCGCAACAACTCGTAATCGATAGGGTTCCGTCCGTTTCCTCTTTTAAAAATTGTTTTATATAGTCTTTATATGCCTTTTCTCCTTTTTCAAGAAAGCTTTCATCCAAATATCCTTTTTGAGCACCTTTTATCCACGAATAGATGAACATAATAGAGCCAGTAGATTCCAAATAGTTTCCGGCTCTATCCATCTGGTCTGTAACCTGATACCACATACCAGTTTTAGGATCACGGAATATTTCGAGTGATTTTGACAGGTCGCTTAAAATGGAAATTATTTCATTCCGTTTAGGATGATCCTTAGGTAGATAGTCCAAAACATCTACTATTGCCATCATATACCAGCCAATACTCCTCGACCAGAAATTAGGAGATTGACCTGTTATAGGATTCGCCCACTTTTGCTTGCGGCTTTCATCCCATCCATGAAAATACAGTCCTGTCTTTGCATCAAATAAATATTTATGGCAATCGATGATTTGCAGGGCTACATCGTCAAATAATCCCGGTTCTGCGAATGTCTTACCATACCGAGCAAGAAAAGGACAAGCCATATATAATCCATCGAGCCATACCTGATGAGGGTATACCTTTTTATGCCAAAAACTACCTTCTTTTGTGCGCGGGTGCGTCAGCATCTGGGTTCGAAGTAAATCCATTGCTTTTTTAAATCGCTCCTCTTTTGTTTGCTTGTAAATTGCGAAAAGTATCCTTCCCGTATTTATTTTATCGATATTATAATCCTCTACTTTATATGATATAATTTCTCCTTTCTCATTTATCATCTGGTCCGCATAGTCATACACATAGCTATAATATTTTTCATTATCAGTTTTTTTCCATGTGCGTAGTATAGATACCATAACTAGTCCATGACAGTAATTCCATTTAGGTGATGTAGAAAAGTCAAGCATCCAGGCTTCTGGATTTCTTTTCATTTCCGAATCAGCCATCTTTTCATAGTATTTTCCACCGGCAATTATGAAAACGCCGGGAATCAGAATGACGATTGAAAGTAACAAGGCTTTGAACTTCATATTGTTATTTATTAGATACATTATATATACTTAATTGTCCCGGTAATTGAATGTTTTGTGTTTTTTCTCCGTCTATATGTACTATTTTCTCCATATCATCAGGATAGTCGAAATCCTCCACTTTCAGGTTTTTTACATTATTGAGAATCAATGCAGGACCTTCTTCGGGCATGATCTGGATGTTTTTCAGATGAATTCCGTCCGATTCTGATATTTCAGCTCCAAGCTTCGAGGTTATAATAACATCTTCTACATGTATGTTATTTATATTCATTTCGGGCAATCCGTTAAAAAACATGGCTCGGTGAGCATTTCGTGCTGTCAGGTTCTTTACATAAATATTACGGAAAATCGGAGTCGTTTCGTCCACATGAGGTAGTGTATCGGTTGGATTACTGCCATAGTAAAGGTCGAACAGAAAAGGCTCGGTTGCAATGTTGAACATATTTATATTGTCGACATAGATATTTTCGACAATTCCGCCTCTTCCCCTGCCGGCTTTGAAACGGAGGCCGACATCAGTACCCATGAACTGGCAGTTCGATACTGAAATGTTCCTTACTCCGCCCGACATTTCGCTTCCAACAACAAACCCTCCATGACCCTTAAAAACTTTACAATTTTCAACAATGACATTTTCTGTTGGGCGAGCTCTTAGTCGGCCTTCTTCATCCTTTCCTGATTTAATGCAAATGGCATCGTCGCCTACATCAAAGGAACTGTTCACGATGATAGTATTAACGCATGATTCGAGATCTATACCATCTCCATTCTGCGAATAGTAAGGGTTACGAACAGTCACATTATCTATAATAACGTTTTCACACATCAATGGGTGAAGGTTCCAGGCAGGAGAGTTTTCGAAAATTACGCCTTCAAGCAATATATTCTTACATTCAATGAAGCTTACCATTACCGGTCTCAAGAAGTCTTTAACAGACAACCATTCTTTTTCCGTCATTCCTTTTTGGGGAGTATTTACCCGCATATTTTCGCCTAGTAATGCTTTTTCTGATGGGAACCAATATCCCGGATCTTTCAAAACACCGCCAGCATTAACTCTTTCCTTCCACACATTTTCAGGTACCTTAACTTTTTTAAGCGGACGCCATGCTTCCCCAGATCCGTTAATTGAACCTTCTCCTGTAATGGCAATGTTCACTAAATTGCGCCCAGAAATAGGCGACTGACATCGCCGTGTATTTAAGCCTTCATATATTGTTTCGACAAGAGGGTATAGGTCGAAGTCAGAAGAAAAAAGAATCAATGCTCCTTTTTCCAGGTGTAAATTGATGTTAGACCGTAATATTATAGGTCCGGTAAACCAAACGCCCGAGGGAACAACTAATGTTCCACCTCCTTTTTGAGAGAGAGCCGTTAGAGCATTTTCGAAGGCATCTGTATTTAAAAATATCCCATCGGAGATGCCGCCGAAATCTGTCAATTTAACTTCATTATCCGGAAAAACAGGGCGTTCGATAACCGGCATTATGAACGGTAAATTACGATACAAATAATCATATTTGTTACCCGCCATAATGTCTGCACAATTCCCCACAACAACCGACAGAGAAAATACTAAGACTAATATCCTTATTAACCAACAATTTTTCATTCCTTATTTATATTCCAGTATATAACTTTTACCTTTTTCCGTGAGTATGTCAAACAAGCTGGTTTTATCTGTTGCATCTACATTTATCTGCGCTTCGGCTGCAACCAGCGGTTTGCGTATTTTTTGAGTTCTCAGTAAGTCATTATCCAAATCCGTTTTAGCGGGATCGAGCCTTTTTCCGTCTATTGATAGCTTTTCAGAACATCGTATGCGAAGTGTTCCGCCAACATTTGATTTGATTATAACTTTTTTGACTTTTCCATTGTCCCATGTAAGCTCTTGCAAATCGAAACCACCCCGGCACCTTAATCCCTTCACAGTCCCTTTTTTCCATGCATCAGGAAGAGCGGGCAACAGGTGAATAGATCCGGTATGACTTTGCACCAGCATCTCGGCAATGCCAGCCGTACAACCGAAATTTCCATCAATCTGGAAGGGAGGATGGGCATCGAACAGATTGGGATATGTTCCGCCATTCTGTCCTTGTTCTTCCACAGTCGGTCTTATCTGGTTCTGAATTAGTTTATAAGCATGGTTTCCATCGAGCAAACGTGCCCAAAGGCATACTTTCCATCCCATCGACCAACCGGTTGAAGGATCGCCTCTGTGAATCAGCGATGTTTTAGCCGCTTCAAATAGGACGGGACTTTCAAATCTCGAAATCTGGCGACCCGGATATAATCCCCACAAATGAGAAACATGCCTGTGGCGATCTTTCGGGTTATCCCAGTCATTCATCCACTCTTGTAGCTGTCCCCATTTCCCTACTTGCATTGGCGCCAGTTGCTTTACTGTATGGGATAAGGAGTCAATAAATGCCTGGTCGTCATCTAAAGCTGACGCGGCATTGATAGTGTTCGAAAACAGATCGAAGACCATCTGATTATCCATTGTGGTTCCTGCAACCACAACAAACGTCCTTTTACCGTTTACATTGGGTGAGTTTTCAGGCGAATAAGAGGGCGCAACAACCAGCCATCCGTTATCGGGTTCTTTCACAAGGAAATCGAGATAAAATTTGCAGGCTTCCTTCATTTGCGGATACACTTGTTTAAGGTAATCCTTATCTCCGGAAAACAGGTATCTGTCCCATAAATGCTGACAGAACCACGCGTTACAGGTAGGCCAGATGCCATAACCCGGACCATCGACCGCGCCTGTCGACCGCCATATATCGGTATTATGATGCAGTGTCCATCCCCGGCAACCATACATTGCGGCGCTTTCTTTTCCTGTTTGTGAAACATCCTTTACCAGTTGCAGGAAGGGTTCGTGCATCTCGGGAAGGTTTGTAACTTCGGCTGGCCAGTAATTCATTTCCACATTAATGTCCGTCGTATATTTACCGTCCCATGGTGCGCGAAGCCTGTAATTCCATATTCCCTGCAAATTAGCGGCTTGTCCTCCGGGCTGGGAACAACAGATGAGTAGGTAACGCCCGAACTGGAAGTAAAGCGAAGCCAGCTGCGGGTCGAAGTTTTCTGCAAATTCCTTTACCCTTACATCAGTTGTTTTCTTCGCCTGTTCATTTGTTCCTAAGTCCAGCGAAACACGGTTGAAAAACCGGCTGTAATATTGTACATGGTCGGAAAGGTATTTATCGAACGACTTCTTGCCGCTATTCTTTAAATAGCTTTCGGCAACTTGTTTCGAATTGCCCGATATATCCTTGTAATTCTTGAAATTCGTTCCTATCGAAACATATATCATAACGCTATTCGCGTTTGAAACCCTGACGGTGCTATCGGAAAGTACTTCTAATTTTCCGCCTTGACTATCAAATTTTGCCAAAGAAGTAAATCGTACTTTTCCTTCTATACCATCGTGATCGGAGGTTTTGCCATCAAGTTGCAGCATTTTGCCCGAAACGGACACCACGCCATCCTTATAGGGTGTTGTAAAGCGTGCGGTAAACGAAATCTTATTCTTCTGTGATGAAGTCAATCTGACGATTAATAGCTGGTCGGGAAAGGATGTGAACACTTCGCGGGTATAATTTACCCCATTAGCTGAAAAAGATGTTATAGATACAGCTTTTTCAATATCCAGATCGCGGTAATAGTTAGTATAGGAATCCACTCCGTCAAAATCAAGACGCAGCGAACCGACCGTTTGATAGGGCATACCATAAGCTCTCGGCGAAACGATGGAAGGGCCGCACAAAGCTTGTGCTTCGGCGTTTCTTCCCTGAAATATTAAATTCCTTATTTCCGGAAGGGCATCTTTTGCCTTAGGGTTAGTATTGTTGTAAGGAGAACCTCCCCACACTGTTTCTTCATTCAACTGTATTTCTTCATTTACAGGATTTCCGTAAACCATTGCCCCCAGTCGCCCGTTTCCAAGAGGCATGGCTTCTACCCACAATTCTGCGGGCTCGTCATACCACAATTTCATTTCTTTATTTTGAGCGTTAAGCGATATTGAAAGGAATAGAACAGTGAGGGAAATGATGACTTTTCTCATAGTTTCTTTTATTAACCACTGCAAGAAAATTTATTTATTCTTGCAGTGGCTTATTTATTTTATGTTGTTAATTATTCTTTGAACCAGCGTGGGTCACCTACCTCATTTTCTCCGGCAAAGCCTGCATTTTCTTTTATTGAGAAATCTCGGCCATCGGGATCGGTAAATAGATCATAGGCAGTTCCTTTATATTCGGTTATACTTTCGAATTTTTTAGAGCCTTCTTGAAATTCCGAGGTCCGGTATGATCCTGCAAATGTGAGACCAAGAGTAGAAGATGCTATGCTGGCTGATTCCACTTTTAGATCACCATTTCTACCTGAGAATAAGCACTTTTCAACTACTAAAGATAAAGGGATATTATTGGCATCGAATCTGAATATTTGCTTACATTGTATTGCATCATTATAAAATGTACAATTTCTTATGATAATAGATTCCGTTACAGTCCGTATATCGGTAAGTTGCGTACTGATTTCGGTAAATGTACATTCTGAGACTTCAAGATTTAATAATTTGGAGGTTCCTGACCCGACATTAAATACACCATATCCACCAGTATTGTTAACCCAGGTATTTCTCATCGTTACTTTACCTACCTCTACATCCCCGTTCTGAACCCTGACAATACAATTGTAATCGCTGATATACACATTGCTAAAATTAACTTCGCCGATACTCATTTTAGTATCAATAAAGCGTGCAACAGATGGGCCTTCTCCCAAAACTTTAACATATTCGAAATTGATAGCATCCATGGTGGCAGCAACGTTTACCTTACTCAGATTCAGAACAGGCATTTCACCTGACGGCGCAGAGAATGTTAGAGATATCATTCCAGCTGGGATGCTGAATGAACCTAAGTCGTAAGTTTTACCGTTTTCGAACATCAATGTAACGTTTGAAAATCCTCCAGCAAGAAGTTCTTGCAATATAGACGGTAAATTATCGCCTTCTAATACATTGTATGTCTCACTTCCGGCTGTGCCATTCGTTTTAACGGACATGCGTCCCCTTACATTTACTTCGTCTCCTTCAATATTATATATAATAAAAGTATAGTAGCTTCCAACTTTTAATCCCGAAACAGCTTTTTGTGCGCTCGAAATATCCTCTGCAGATAATTCGTATTTATCGAGGATGTATTCTCCTGTGGCATCTTCTATTACATCCAGATGGGTTACCCTATTGGTTTGTGTCCATTTTATGGTAATAGCGTCGTCTGACACGTCCGAATTTTTTAGGAATATATTCTCATCAGGAGTAACAAAAGTAAGTTGTACATAATCGGAGAAAGTATTTCCATCAGCACTTACGCCTCTCATCCGTACCGATTGCCGTTTACTGCCATTCAGATCATCCAGAATCATCTTAAATTCAATGCGTGTGACATTGGAAGAACTCGACGAAGGCTTGAGAGTATCTGATGTTACTTCTATGGTGCGAATAATATTTGTAAATTGAAGGCTGTCTTCGCTCAATTCGAATTCATATTTTGCTGCTCCAACGATCTTGGAATATTTTATTTCCACACTATTTGACCGAAGAGTTCCCTGTTCGAACTTAAGCGGTCTGAAAAGCTTATCGTATGAGGAATCGGTAGACCAGTCGTTTGCATCGTCATCGCATGAAGCGATACTGAAAATCAGGCAGAGAATAAAGAAATAACCTGATATGTTTTTTATATAATTGTTTGATTTCATATTTTATTTGTTTGAAAAATTAATAACCATATGAATTCCTGATCGCACCTTGTGAATCACTAATATCTTTATAAAAGATGGCAAAAGGATGGCGATTATTGCAAATCTTATTTCCCATGGTATACTGATTGACTTCCCTCTGTATAACTGAAGCGCTATCCATTTGTGATATTATTGCCGAATAATTGTATGTTGCATTAAGTCCTGTACTTGCAACAAGTAACTTGGCCATATGCTCTCCGATTGATTTTCGTACGCTCTCGCTTAACCACGAAGTATTGGAATAATTATCACCCGGAGCTGCATCCCTTGCTGTATAATAATCTATACTGCTGCGGTCAATAAATTCTTGTTTTTCTACTATATCTGAATCGTATTTATAGTAAATTTTTGTAGGAAGATTTTCTACCTGATAAGTTTTATCGAAAATTTTAACTTGCCCTTTTCCATTATACAAGATACTCATCGCTGCTTTTTGATCCTCGATCTTTTTACTCAACAATCCCCATCTGATAAGGTCATATTTTCGTAAAGCTTCACCCCCAAATTCCCATGCGCGCTCGTTTACTACAGCTTCGAAGAAATCGGGATCGTAATTTGAGACCTCAGGGCTTCCTGTGCCGAAAGCTCGTTCACGCACTTTTTCCAAAGCATCTTTTGCGCTCATCGAAGCAACTTCATTCATTGCAGAAGAGCCGTAAAGTTCATTTTGTGCTTCGGCAAACATCAACAATATATCCGAGTAGCGCATTACTATCCAGTTTATGCCGGTATTTACACGTCCCGATTTAGCGTCTTTATGCAAATTCAAATACTCATCCGTCATCCAGTAAATTCTCCATTTGGCAAATTTCCAGTTTACAGGACTACCATCCATTTTTTCTTTATTGTCGGAAGAATATGAAATATTTGTCAGGGTAACATCTTTACGCTTGTCTTCTTTACCAAATGAATAGAAGTAGTAAGCGCTTGAAACTGCATTTCCACCACCAAGGCCTATCGTTCCGTATTTTGTATTACCATCAAGCCGCATACCAACGAGATTCCCTATGTCGCCGCTACTACCAAGACCAAACGCTATTTCGAAAAGATTTTCCTTTGCCGTATTATATTGCAATTTGTTTACTGTTTTCCATAGGTTCTCATAATCATCCAATCCATGAGGATTTTCGGAACTTCCAATTATCTCCGCACACTGACGTGCCGCTATTTCATAATAACGCTTCCAGTCTTTAGTACGTCCGGTTACATAACCATTGGTTTCTGGAATATCAGGATAAGTTTCAATATCCATATTCGCAAATTGATTGCGATCCCTTAAAGACCAGCCACCGGCAAATAATGAAATACGGGCAATCAGTCCCTTAACAAAGCCCTTTGTTATACGGTCAGGTTGTGTATAGGTAACTTTTCCAACTTTACCTCCTAACCAGGGCAGATATTGCTCTGCTTCGAGCAATTCATCAACAAGATGCTTATAAATTGTATCCCGGTCGACTTTTCCTATGAAGACATTTGAGAGGTCGGCTCTAGCAGGGTCAACTTTAAACGGTATATCCCCAAAATGCTTTACTAGCTCGAAATATCCGAGAGCTCTTAAAGTAATAGCTTCACCCAAATACGCTTTCATGGATACACTATCGGCGGTTTGCATTAATTCAGAATTACGTATTCCTTCCACTGCGCTTGTTGCTAGCTCTACCTCCCTATACAACTGTTCCCATTTTTGATTGGTATTATTCGCAGCACTGAAATAATTTGAATTACCTGCATCCCTAGTCGGACTCAGATAATTGTCAAGAGTCAGCCCCGCAAACTCAATATCAGAATTTGTACACCAGTTAGTAGATATTTTTTGCCCGTATACTGTTGATTCTGTAAGGGTAGAATAAATCCCCATCAAAGATGCTTCGGTAAAGAACAAAGAGTTATATAAATTATCCGGTGTTTGTTTTGACGGAGAATCTGTATCGAGAAAATCGTCGCAGGATGCGAACAATAATGATAGAGAAAGTATGCTATATATTATTTTTTTCATAATTCGATTTTTTTAGAATGTAACATTTACCCCGAAAACAAATGAACGTGATTTCGGATAAGCCGAATAGTCTACTCCGGGAGTAAGAGGCGTACTGCGACGTGTGTCTACTTCTGGGTCTTGACCCGAATAGTTCGTCCAGCAATGCAGGTTATAACCGGTTGCATAGACCCGTAAGTTCTGTATCATTGCTCTACGTGTCAATTTGTTGGGAATTGTATATCCCACTGTAAGATTACTCAATCGTAAGAAGGACCCGTCTTCAATAGCCCATGAATGTAGAAACATAGAATTGATCATAGGATTCCATATTGTTGCATTCTGGTTGAGTTCCTGAAGGCGTGCAGGATTTGCTTCCGAACCATAAAATAAATTGAGTCCGGTTACTGGATCGATTGTCGTAAAACGATTGGCAAGAGCCATATGGGTCGATAAATTGTTATATCTTTTCGATCCTGAGAAGGTAGTCGATTCTATCTTATTGGCATTGTATATATCATTGCCGTACGACCAGTTAAATAACGCAGACAAATCGAATCCTTTATATTGCATATTTACACCGAATCCTCCGGTATGCTTAGGCTGAGCATTTCCGATAACCTTACGGTCTTTTTCTTCGGTTATTTTTCCATCGCCATCCAAATCTTTTAATTTTATATGGCCGGGACCAAAATAATTTCCGCTGGTTGTTATTAATGAAGATGCATCCGCTATTTTGTTTCCATTTGCATCGAATTCATTCAATCTCCATTTTTTAGATATTTCATCCCATGTAAAATCTTCAAACGAGTACATTCCGTCAGTTACATATCCGTACATACGACCGATAGGCTGGCCTTCTTCCACTAAATAGTCATATGTAGACGTTGTAAGACCCCAACCCGATCCATAAATTGCAGTTTTTCCATCAGCACTGACAAATTTATCTAGTTTATTTTTATTAAATGCGATGTTGAAATTGGCCGACAATTTGAAATCTTTTGTATCAACAATATATCCGTTCAATGAAATTTCAATTCCTTTGTTGGATGTTTGTCCCACATTCTGGTACTGGCTTGTATAACCGGAGTAAGAAGGTAGAGGAACATCCATAATGAGATCTTTTGTTTTATCATTATAATAGTCAATAGTTCCGTTTAAACGCTCATTAAAAAAGCCAAAATCCAATCCAATGTTTCTAGATATTTTTGTTTCCCAAGTCAATTTGTCGTTATAAAGCCTTTGTCCGTGTTTTAATGCTGTTGTAACGCTTTCTCCTGGATAATACTGCTTTTTCTCACTCGATTCGATCGAATATTCTTTTCGCCAGTTGGATGAAGCCCTAGCGTTACCTACTGCCCCATAACTGATACGAAGTTTCAGGTTTGACAACCATTCATTTTGTCCTTCCATAAACTTTTCTTCTGAAATCCTCCACGCAGCTGCTACCCCGGGAAAGAATCCCCATCTTTCGTCCGGCGAGAAATTGTTTTTTGCATCTTCGCGTGCTACCAACGATAGTAAATATCGCCCCATAAATGTATAGTTAGCACGGGCAAAGAAAGATAATTTACGAGTAGGTTCCTGAATAGTCGTATATGTGGGAAGGGCTTTACCATAATTCCACATAGCCAATATTTCGGAAGGAGTCATTTCTGCCGGATAGAATTTCGATTGTATCACAGTTTCTTTATTCTGCTGACTTTCTATTTCCTGGCCTAATACCAGATTTAATGCATGTTGTTTATATTTCAGATCATATGTCAGTGTATTTTGCCATGTCCATCGGTCGCCTTTCACATGTGTCCGTTTTGCAACAGGTTGTCCTCCGTTGGCAGAAGACTCACCTGTACCTTTTGACCAGATATTGTCGGTTTCATTCTTTATAAACACATAG
>DAMCDT010000072.1:0-13292 GCA_032058265.1 Tannerellaceae bacterium | reverse complement strand
GAAAAGGTGAATCCGAGATACTACAAGAGCATACGAACCTCGCCCTTGCTATCCAGCAGGTGACAGAAGATATCGTTTGCAAGCTGGCAATAACCACCAGAGAGATCACAGGATGCGACAAATTGGTCATGGCAGGCGGAGTGGCTTTGAACTGTGTTGCCAACAGTAAGATACAGGCAACCGGAGCATTCGACGGGATATGGATACAACCTGCCGCCGGAGATGCAGGAGGAGCATTGGGCGCTGCATTGACAGGCTACCATATCTATATGGGAAAAGAAAGGATTGTTAATCCCGGCGACAGCATGAAGCATGCCTGCCTCGGCCCCTCTTTTTCAGAAAAAGATATGGAAAAAGTATGGAAACGCCTGGATGCGAATTATACCTACTATGATGATTTCGACGAATTAACCTCGTTCATAAGTGAAAAGATCGCCAACGGAAAGATCATCGGATGGTTTCAGGACCGGATGGAATTCGGCCCCCGTGCGTTGGGCAATCGCAGCATTCTGGCTGATCCCCGGAATCCGGAAATCCAAAAGACCTTGAACCTTAAAACGAAATTCAGGGAAGGGTTCCGCCCTTTTGCACCGAGTGTCCTTAAAGAAGATGCAGGACTGTATTTTTCATTAAATAGTGCCTCTCCCTATATGCTGCTCGTCGCCCCCGTAAGAGAGAAGTGGCGGCTTCCGGAACCGGACGAAAAAGAAACAGGACTTTATAAACGGCTTTACCACCAACGCTCTGTCGTTCCGGCTATCACGCATATCGATTATTCGGCACGTGTTCAAACGGTAAGCCGTGACAGTAACCCAAAATACCGGAAGCTACTACAGGCTTTTAAGAAGCTTTCGGGCATAGGGATGTTGGTTAATACCTCATTTAATGTCAGAGGCGAACCCATTGTTTGTACACCCGAAGACGCTTATAAAGACTTTATGTTCTCCGAAATGGATTATCTGGTGGCAGGAAACTTTGTTTTAGATCACAATGACCAGAAACCACCCGGCAAGAAAGAAAGAAATAATATACTATTAGACTGATAACAACCTTAAAAGAACAGGATATGAATAAAACAACAGGGATCAAAGGGCTACTAATAACCCTGATATGTATATCGGGGGTTACGAGTATGCATGCAGGCGGATTCCGCGCCGGGCTGGCTAAAGTGAATATTACGTCTCCCCAGAAAGAAGCTATACACGACTCTTTATATGCAAGGGTTTTAGTGTTGGAGGCAAATAATAAGCGTATTGCATGGATTGCCATCGACCAGGGTATTTATGCCAATGAACAAATTATACAGACCGGAAAAGAAATGTTCGGGCTGGATCAACTGCTGCTTTCCTCATCACATACCCACTCGTCGGGAAAAAGGGACGAGGCATTTGTGGTTGAGCAATTGACAAAAGCTTTGCAGGAAGCGGCTAATAATATGTTTGATGCCAGGGTTACAGCCGGACACCGGAGTTTTCCTCAATTAGGCTTTAATCGCCTGATCAGAAGGGAAGACGGACATTCCCGCGAATCGTGGTATTCAGACGAACATTATACTTCCGAAAACCCGGAACGGATTCCCTTCGGGCCGGTCGACCCCGAAGTAGGTATCATTAAAATTGAAGATATGAACGGACAGGCACGGGGCGTCATTATGAATTATGCCTGCCATTCCGATATTGTTTGCCAGAATTATGAGATTTCGGCCGATTACCCCGGCGTAGCTTGCCGGAAAGTAGAAGAAGCTTTCGGCAATGAAGCTGTTTGTTTGTTCACACAAGGCGCAGGCGGTGATATCGAATCTTTGATTATCAGTTCACGGCGTACCGGTCCTGACGATCCTTTCAAAACAGACTACCGCACCATCGAACGGGTGGGTGAACTGCTGGCCTTTGAAGCCGTCAAGTTAACCAAATCGTTAAAAGCCTCCAATACGCCTCAGACAGGTATTAAACTGAGGAATGACTCCCTTTACTTTACAGGCCGTTTCCAGAAGGATGTTCAATATAACGTGCACTTGTCTACCATCCTGATCAATGACAATATTGTGATTTCTACCTGTCCCGGCGAACCGATGATACGGCTACAGTTGGATTGGAAGAAGAAAATAAGGGAGGCAGACGGCATACCTTTCCTTTTCGGATATACGTGGTATAAAGGAACCTGGCCGAACTATATCCCGGATATCGAGTCGGCGGCACGCGGAGGATATGGCGCCGATCAGGACGGACCGACATTAATAGAGGTCGGTTCGGGTGAGCAGATCATGAACAAACACTTTGAGAATTACTTCCGTTTGAACGGATTAATGCGCAACGAAAGCGGACCTACCGGATTCAAACGGGGCTCGCAATGGACAATAACAGAAATAACTCCACAAGACGAATGAAAATAGGTTGATAAAAAAGGCCGTTATGTTTCTCTAAAAAGGGTGCATACTTTTTGTAAAAACATCACATCCTTTTGTAATAAACAATACAGTCTTTTGAGATAGACATTACAATCTTTTGAAATGAACATTACCAACTTTTATAGAGACCTGAAATTATCTTTTCAAATACCTGAAAAACGGATGATATGAAACATACAAAAACGATTATACTGGCATTGCTGTCCATCTATTTTTTCTGCTGCGGAGCGGAAAACAAACAATCCCCCTACCATTTTGACAAGGATGGCATTTCGAGGGAATCGTTGGAAAATTATCTTGAAAAGTCCATCACCATGGTCTATTTCCTGATGCCTCAACACATCGAGCGGAACAGGACCTATCCGTATTACGAAGACGATATACGGATGATCAAAGAGACCGGAGCCAAGTTTATCGGACGATCCATTTACCGTTGGGGAGGCGAAAGTCTGCTGAATTCGGCAGAGTTTTGGGAGAATGCCAAAAAGATAATGGATGAAATGCACGCCTTTGATCCGGAAATCGTTTTCCAGGCTTGTTTGTTTGAGGTTATCACAGAAGATGTTAATAAGGTCGATATCCCGGAATGGGTATTTAAGGACTTTAACCTTCCTGTAGAGAAACGTACCTTTTCATATAATGCGATGCTTAACGACAACGGCATTATGGTGAATCATTGGGGGCGCAGTAGCGTTCCAGACATCAGCAAACAGGAGACACAGCTATGGTTTTATTTCCTGGCGGGTTCGTATATTAACCTCGGATGCGAGGCCTTCCATATCGGACAGGTAGAACTGATCGGCATGAATGATCCGGATAAAGCGCATTGGTCTGCTATCTTATCCAAAATGCGTGCGTACGCAGCCAAACATGCCCGGCGTAATTGGGTAATCATCGATGCGCACGTCCCCACCGGAGGAATGGTGAAAGACGGTGTCAGCCTGCTCGACTTCAACTCTTTTCCCCTGCGGGTAAAGGAAGTTGTTGAGAAACCATATAAGGGTATCCTCGAAGTGAATTATTCGGACGGTATTTACAACAAAAGCAAAGGTTGTATAACGCCCAGCGGATGGAAGTGTGAACATCTCCCGTACCTGGTGGAGTTCGATAACTTCGGCAGAAGCCAGACACCCAATACTTCTACACTGGACTCTCACTTTATATGGGGATGGGATGAAATCTCCTGGTACTCCATGCAAACGGAAGAGTACAGGAATAAGTGGTTGAAGTATGCCTTCGACTGGATCAAACAAAATGATCCTAACGGACACCTGCAAATGCCCGGCAACAGGATGATCACCTGCCCCAATGAAACAAAGGGGTATTATCATGCAAACACCAGGAGCGATGCTTGCCCCGTTGGTTATTCGCAGGAAGAAACAATCAAACAATTATGGAATAAGTGATGGCAGATCTTACCCGGCATACACGCACAACCGGAATACTTTCCGTCTTTATCCTTTACGCATTATATATGTGGCTGTGGGTAAATCCGTCCCTCTATCTGATAAGGGGATATCGGGAGTTTTTCACCGACACCTATTTCTTGGGTGAATTCATGTGTTTTCCGGGTAGTCCGGCTGAATACTTATCACGTTTTGTTATCCAGTTGTACAACTATCCGTTGATAGCTTC
Organism: Tannerellaceae bacterium; assembly: GCA_032058265.1. Taxonomy (GTDB): domain Bacteria; phylum Bacteroidota; class Bacteroidia; order Bacteroidales; family Tannerellaceae; genus DFXE01. The sequence continues at coordinate 9,250 of DAMCDT010000072.1, read as the reverse complement.
TTTGGTGATAGCCGTTATTTTATTGATAACATACTTTTTAGTGCTTCATGTGTTTAAGGGCAAAAAGTTCCGGTATTGGATAGCATTTATTCCTGTAGCTGTGCTGATGTTGATGCACAACGACTACAGGCATAATATAAAGTTCGACCTGGACATTTTTGCCGTGTTCTTAATTCTCAATGTACTGCTAATCTCATTCAGGTATAACAAACGGCTACCGGTTATTTCATTTCCTATATTTTTAGCCGTGTTACTTTACCTGAATGGGATTTTAGCAGCTACTCTTTTTATTGTCCTGACGTTGATCCTGATGATCCTTGAGAAGCAGAAAGCGATGCGCTTCGTGGAAATTATCGCGGGAACGGTAGTTGTTTTCCTGGTCTTCCATTATGCTTTCTACCTTTCTTTACATGACCTGCATCAGGAGTATGTCGATATAAGCCGTATCTATTCGTCCCTTTATTTCCCGTTGATCCTGTATTTATCGGTGCTGGTAGTTCCATTTGCCGTTTATTTCAGCCGGTCGTTTAAGGGAATAAAACTAAATCCTGCTTATACGTATCTGGCGGCAGTTTTGATGCTTTTCGGACTTCTTATTCTTACGTTGAATATAGATGATAAAAGAGGTCTTTCCGTGCAGCATTACGCGCTGAACGGAAACTGGGAAAAGGCGCTGGATTATGCTGCAAAATGTGAATACCCCGACAAGGATGTGGTTCATTATACCAATGAAGCGTTATTCTTCACCGGAAAGATATACAATGACCTGTTCCTGTATAACCAGAGTCTCGGTTCGGAAGGGTTACTAATTACGGAGATAAAGAACTATTCCGGCATCGTACCGAATCAGGATGTTTTTCTTCATCTGGGGGCAATTTCCCTTTCTATTATCTGGGGAACGGAAGCAACGAATGTATACGGCGCTAACCCTTATGTATTGAAAAACCTGGTAAAAGCCTATCTGTCCGGCGGATATATTATAGAGGCTGATAAGATACTGAACCAGTTAAACCGTATCCCGTTCAATAAAAAATGGGTAACACGGTACCGTGCTTTTGTAAACGATACAACGCTTATCAACAAGGATAGCGAACTGAACACATATAAACAATCACAAGCCCCTCTGGCAGTAGTCTCCACTCAAAGCACTTTGATGAACCTTTTCCTCTTGATGAAAGACTCACGGCACAACCGGATGGCGTATGATTACCTGCTGATCGCTTCGCTGCTGGACCATAAAATGGATTATTTCGCTTCGTACCTGACAGGGTTGAAAGAGTACGGATATACTTCTATCCCTAAAATCTATTTCGAAGGGTTGGTGTATAATAGTTTGTATTCTCCGCAAAGTCCTGTTAATATCCGTGAGTTTACGTTTGATCCGAATATTATGTACCGCTTTGATGCGTTCAGGCAAGACCTCCGCATGGCGTTGAAAGACCCTGAAAGCGCCCCGAAGATGCTGGAAAATGAATATAAAGATACCTATTGGTATTATATCCTTTTCCAAAGCGCCCTACCTAACGAGGAGAAAGTTTCTATCTTAAACCGGATGACCCTTTAACACGAATCACCATGATGAAGACCGAACATATAATATACCTGTTGTTTGCCTGCCTGTTTATTTTACCTGCCGGATGCGGTGTCCCGGAGGTAAAAGACGCTATCCGCGAGGAAAGAACACCGAGTATATTTCCGGACTATACGGATATTGTTATTCCTCCAAACATCGCTCCTCTTAATTTTAAGGTGGAAGAAGAGGCAGATAAGTTCCTTATCCGGATATATGGCGAGGAAGTTGATGAAATAAAGATTTACCAGTCTTCCCGGGCTATCCGCATACCGGAGAAAAAGTGGAAGCTGTTGCTTGAACAGAATAAGGGTCGTGCAATCATGACAGAGGTTAGTCTTCGCAAAAATAATGTTTGGTATACCTATCAACCTGCCATAAACCGGATTGCCGGCGAGCCTATCGATCCGTTCCTCTATTACAGGGATATCGTACCGACTAACAGCTTATGGAATAAAATGGCGATGCATCAGCGTGACCTGGAAAGCTTCAGGGAGTATGAGCTTTTCAACAATCACCGTATAGATCACAACTGTATGAATTGCCATACGTTCAACCGGAACAATCCGAAAGAGATGCTTTTTCATGTCAGAGGCAATAACGGCGGGACTGTTATCTATAAAGATGGCGAACTCCGCAAAATGAGTTTTCCCGTTCCGCAGATAGTTTCTGCCGGTGCGTACTGCAACTGGCATCCGAGCGGCAAACTAATAGCTTTTGCGGTGAATAATATTAAGCAAAACTATTACCTCTCCGGTTACGGGGACAAGATGAAAGAAGTATATGATATTGCATCCGATATAGTCTTTTACGATACGGAGAAGAACAATGTCTTTACCTTTCCGCAGATATCGTCAGAGATGAGAGAGAATCTTCCGGCATGGTCGGCCGACGGCAAGCAGTTATTCTTTGTAACTGCACCGGAGTATGTAGTGAACCAGCCGAACGAAGAGATACTTTACAGCCTGATGCAGGTGGATTATGATGTGGAAACACAGCAGATTGGCGAACCGGAGTTGTTGGTTTCGTCCGAAGAAATAGGTGGAAGCATATCGTTTCCTACTACTTCACCCGACGGAAAGTATATGTTTTTCTGTGTGGCCGACTTCGGTTACTTTCCGGTCAATAACAAATCTGCCGACCTCTACCTGATGGATCTGGAAACCAAAGCGTATTATAAACCGGAAATTAACAGCAGCGAGAGTGAAAGCTATATCTCTTGGTCGGGCAACAGCCGTTGGATTGTGTTCAGCAGCCGCAGGCTGGACGGTATGGCAAGTAAGCCGTTCATAAGTTATATAGATGAAAATGGCAAGGTTTCCAAACCATTTATCGTTCCGCAGAAAGATCCGGATTATTATAAGATAGACCACAGGAATTTCTCTCGCCCGGAGTTGATCAGGGAGAAAGTCGACCTGAATTTTAAAGACTTTGGCGAGGTTATTTTCAACAAACCTGTCAAAGCTTCTTATACCGGTAATTAATGATTAACGACAACGTGTAACGTACATTCTTTAATTCTTTACAGACCATGAATACGAAAGGTTTTTATATCTTTACTTTAGTCGCTGTGTTCTTATCCTGCACTGAGAACAATGGCAGCAATCAACATTTATACCAGCGTGCTGACGCACCTATCGACAAACGGATCGACGATTTGCTGGGCAGAATGACCGTTGAAGAAAAGATCAAACAATTAGACATGTACTGGGGAAAGGAGGTGGCCGTCATGGACGGGCATGATGCCTCTGCTTATTCGGAGGGGAAAACAACGGCGGTTATGGGATCGACAGGGATAGGCTCTGTACACGATCTTTATCCGCTAAAGGTGGAGATCGCCAACCAGATACAACGGCACGCCGTGGAACGTACCCGCTTGGGTATCCCCGTTATGTTCATTGAGGAGGGTTTGCACGGGTATGTCGGCAAAGAGAGTACTACGTTTCCTATCCCGCTTCAACTGGCTTGCGCGTGGGATACGACATTGGTGCGTAAGATCGGTGAGGTTATCGGAAAAGAGAGCCGTTCGCATGGTGTGCACATGATACTCGCGCCGGTACTCGACCTTGCCCGTGACGCACGGTGGGGACGTGTGGAAGAGACGTATGGCGAAGACCCTTACCTGGTTGCCCTCAACGGTATGGCTATCGTCAAAGGAATGCAGGGTGGCGATCTTTCGGATCATCATACGGTCATTGCCGAACCGAAGCACTTCGCAGCACACAGCATACCTGAAGCGGGCAGTAATATTGCAACTGTCTTAATCGGTGAACGGGAAGCCCGTACTTCATTTATGTATCCGTTTGAAAGGGCGGTCAAAGAGGGGAAAGCCAAAGGTATTATGGCGGCTTACAATGAACTGGACGGTATTCCTTGTGTATTCAATAGATGGCTGCTTACCGATGTATTGCGTAAGGAATGGGGATTTGATGGTTTTGTACTATCTGACCTGGGCGCTATCCGCATGGCAGTGAACAGTCATAAAGTAGCACGGGATACAACCGACGCGATCGCACAAACACTCAAAGCCGGGATGAATATGCAGTTTTATGACTTCGAGCATGCCAGCTTGCTGCATGCTGTGGAAGAAGCTCTTTCGTCGGGGCAATTAACGGAAAAAGAGTTGGATAATGCCGTACGTGACATACTTCGGGTGAAGTTTATGCTTGGTTTGTTCGATAACCCGTATATCGACCCTATCCTACCTTCGCAGGTATTCCATACGGAAGAAAGCCAGTCTCTGGCTTTGGAAGCAGCGCACAAAAGTATTGTGCTGTTGAAGAACGAGGGAAATATACTTCCGTTGAAAGCAGACCGGCAGAAGATCGCCCTTATCGGCGAACTGGCGGAAAGCACTTATCCCGGCGGCTATGCTAATCCGGATAAAGAAGGGATTTCCATATTGGACGGATTAAAGCAACAGGCCGGAGACAATGTGTCTGTCAACTATGAAAAGGGCTATACGTTTGAAGGTGATGGAAACGGACTTCTTCAACGGGCAGTCGACCTGACGCGCCGTTCGGATATTACCGTAGTGGTAGTGGGCGAAAACGTCAAGATCGTTGGTGAAGGCAAAGATCGCTCCGATATCAATCTCGATGACGAACAGATGCGGCTCTTACAGGCTGTTCATGCTACCGGAAAACCGGTTGTTGCCGTCCTTTTCAACGGACGTCCGTTGACGATTAACTGGTTGGCCGATCATGTTCCAGCCATTGTTGAAACTTGGTTTTCAGGAGAGAAAGGGGGTATTGCCATCGCCGATATCTTGTTAGGGAAGGTTAATCCTTCCGGTAAACTGTCTGTTACGTTCCCCCGTTCCATCGGTCAGGTTCCTTATTATTACTATCATAAGCCTTCTTCCAAACATATTTATGTAGATATCGAAGATACTCCGCTATATGCTTTCGGACATGGTTTGAGCTATACGACATTTGAATACTCCGGGTTGGAGGTATCGCCTGGCAGGATTACGCCGTCGGGTAGTGCAACTGTTAAGGTTGTGGTCAAAAATACCGGAAGTGTAGAGGGCACGGAAGTGGTACAATTGTATGTCCGTGATGAGATAGGTACTGTTAGCACTCCCGTCAAGGCTCTAAAGGGTTTCCAGCGTATATCGTTAGATCCGGGAGAAAGTAAGGAAATCCGTTTTGAAGTGGGTTTTGATGCGCTTCACCTTTGGAACAGGGATATGAAACGCGAGGTTGAACCGGGCGACTTCACCCTTATGGTAGGAAGCGCTTCGGATGATATCCGTTTGCAAGGTGTTCTGAAAATAGAATAGAAAGTCTGATCTTAACAGGAAACAATGACAGGTCAAACAAGCATAATTAGTATTTATTCCGATACATTTTATGGTAAAGGGTACACATTTTGTGTGTTTGCATGTCAAACTTTAATCATCTCACCCAGGTGAAAGTATCATTCCACCCAGGTGGTACATCTGTTTCACCCGGGTGGAATGATTATCCCACCTGGGTGGAATAATTAAAAATACGCACTTTCGTGATTAATTGTTAAGATGCAAATCAGCAAATCATCCTTTCAAAATGGTGCAAACCAGCTTTGTTCTTGAAATTATTATTAGCATTCATCTTTAAATATTTTGTATCATGAAAAAAATGTTGTTATTATTTATCGTTCTCTGCGTTGCCTGTTTAACAGGTAATGCGCAAACTAAACATTCAAAAACGACCAAATACCCGGCTTATAAGGGATTGGCGATGGCAGGTTACCAGGGATGGTTCCGTGCGCCGGATGACGGGGTAATGTATCCCGATGCAGAAAAGGTTCGGATCGATATGTGGCCTGACGTTCGCGAATATGAGAAGACCTATCCGACAGGTTTGAAACATGCAGACGGATCGACTGCCCGTTTCTTTAGTTCTAATGATAAAAGTACCATCGACCTTCATTTCAAATGGATGAAGGAATATGGTGTGGACGGTGTATTCATGCAACGTTTCTTTAATGCCGCCCGCCCGGAAGGCCGTTGGCGCAATACCGTTATTCCTAATGCTTTTGAGGCCGCCTCTAAGTACGAACGGGCGATTGCTATTATGTATGACCTGTCTGGGCTTAAAGCAGAAGGTCAAGATTGTTCGCAACTGATCGAGGACTGGAAATATCTTGTCGATTCGGTGAAAGTAACTAATCAGAAAGGCACGCAAACATATCTGTTCCATAATGGGAAACCATTGGTTGCTATCTGGGGAATCGGCTTTCCCGACCGTCCTTACAATACCCGTAATATCGGTATCGAGCGGTTTATTGATTTCCTTCAGAACCACCCTGTTTATGGTGGTTGCAGTGTGATGGTTGGAGTCCCTACGTTCTGGCGCGACCTGAATGCGGACTGTCTTCCTGATCCATACCTCCACGAGGTAATAAAGAAAGCAGATATTGTTTTGCCGTGGATGGTTCAGCGCTTTACTCCGCTACTGCACTATGATATGAACCGTTACCGTGATGTTATACTTGGTGATATCAAATGGTGTAAAGAGAACGGTATAAGCTATGTTCCTTGTGTGACTCCCGGTTTCAGTTGGTACAACCTTAGTAAAGGGCCAGGCTTTGAAGAGGCTATGCCATTGGCATCAATCCCCCGCCAGGGAGGCCGTTTTTACTGGAGCCAGATATCGACAGCGATCAATGCCGGCGCGGAAATGCTGTATGTAGCCATGTTCGATGAAGTGAACGAAGGTACAGCTATCTTTAAAGTATCCGATAACCCTCCGGTGAGTGAGCATGCGAAATTCCTCGGATTAGACGGTGAACCTACCGATCATTACTTATTCCTGACCGGAGAAGCCTCCAAAATACTTAAACGTGAAAAGCCATTGACTTTTGAGATGCCTACGCGGTAATCACCTTTAGAGAGCAAGTAGACGACATGGTTCGGATCGGTACGATATGGTTATCTATCCGGACTGTGTCATTTATATGCAATTTTATTTAGAAACAGATACAGAATTCTTCGAATATAAATCATATCTTTGCTTATATGTAGATTATCCTTATATTCTATTATGAATAGAGCACTAACAACCTTAATCTTCTTTTTTTGTTCGCTTATATGGTTATATGGACAGGAGATTAAGTATGGATTGAAGTTCAGGTCGTACGAGATTGAAAAAGAAAAACGGACAGGATTAAATCTCACCCCCGAAAAACCTTTTTCCTTTCCAAACGGGTTTAGTCTGTCTTTTGATGTAAAATTTGATACAGACTGGTTACACCCTTTCGGATCAGTCGTTCGTATCATTACTGAAGAAAGGGATCATATCGATCTTATATTAAGCGAAATAGACAATACGGGACAAACGATGGTTTCGTTTATATCTTCCTCCCATGATATTTTATTCAGCCAGCCTTTCGACAGTAGCGAGATCGATTACGGGAAATTTATCCATTTGGAAATATCGATAGATATAAAAAACAACAGGATCGATGCTTTTGTAGGAAACAAGAAATTCAATAAGCAAACTTCGGCCTTAGGTAATTTCAGGCATGTAAATATTATTTTCGGGAAAAGCAATTATCCCCGCTTCCAAACTACAGATGTTCCTTCTTTTACACTGAAGAATGTCCGCCTACAGGATATGAAAGATGAAACGGTTTATTCATGGCCATTATCCAAACACAGGGATAATGGAGTTTATGATGATATTAAAGGGTATTTTGCCCTTAGCGAGAATGCCGAGTGGATATTGGACCGGCATGCTATATGGCAGAAGAAGGTAGGTTTTAATACGCGGCGTAATCCGCAGTTCTGTTATAATCCCGAAGAAAACGAAGTAGCCGTTTCCGATAAGGATATATTCTACAGGTATTTATTATCAGATGATTTACTTCTGCAAAACCCGACAAGGCATACGTTAACTTTCCAATCGTCTAACTCCAACAATCTGATATATAATCCTGATACCAAACAGTATAATTGCTATCTGCTGGAGCTGGATGAAGGTAAAGAAGTTTTATCCTATGACACTCTTAGTCAGGATTGGAATAAAAGCTATTTCACCGACCTCCCACCCGATTACTGGCAACATAACCGTGTGTTTCTTCCTGTCGATAAATGTCTCTATATGCTCTTCGGATATGGGCATCACCGGTATAAGAATGAAATAAACCGTTATGACTACCAGGCGAAAACGTGGGAAAAACTATCTTTTAAGGGTGATCGTATCCAGCCTCGTTATTTGAGCGGTTTAGGAATGATCGATGAACAGCATGGTATAGTCTTTGGCGGTTATGGTAGTGAAACGGGCAATCAGAACATCTCGCCCCGCAGTTATTATGATCTTTATAAGATCAATTTCCGGACATTGGAGTCAAGAAAAGTGTGGGAAATGGAGACGCCTGATTCCGACTTTGTAGTTGCCAGTACACTCGTCCCTGATGCTACGGGTAAGTTCTTTTATGCGCTTGCTTTCCCTACACAGCAGTTTTATACGAAAATATCCCTTTTGAAGTTTTCAATGGATAAACCTGAATATAGTGTAGTAGCAGATAGTATCTCGTTTAATTTTGAAGACGTCAGGTCGAATGTAGACCTTTACCATGATAAAGCATCGAACCGTCTGATAGCTGTTGTTGTAAGTGCACAGCCTAACGAAACGAGCGAGGTTTCTATTTATACCTTATCGTTGCCGCCGCTCTCAATGGATGATCTGTATCAGGAAGAAAATGTTTGTTCATCCTGTCTGCCTATAGTTTGGATAATATGTATAATCCTGCTGCTTTTAGCTATTGTGCTACTTTTACTTATCAGGAATAAACGTAAAAACAAACCGGTTAAAATAATGAGGCAGGCCCCTGCTCCCACCGAATCGAATGATACAATACCTGTATATACTTCTCCGAAGAAACAAGCGATCTATTTATTCGGAGGTTTTCAGGTATATGATAAAGAAGGGGAAGATATTACAAAAGACTTTACTCCTATGCTGAGGCAATTGTTTGTTATGTTGCTTCTATATACGGCAAAAAACGGGAAAGGTATATCTTCCGTTAAATTAAAGGATCTGTTATGGTATGATAAAAGTGATGAAAGTGCAAAGAACAACCGGGGTGTATTCATGAATAAACTCCGGCAGCTCTTTGACCATATCGGAGATTTACAGATCAAAAACCAGGACATCTATTGGAGTATTGAACTGGGAAATGATATATATTGCG
>DAMCDT010000071.1:0-13308 GCA_032058265.1 Tannerellaceae bacterium | reverse complement strand
CCTGCATACGGTCGGCATCCACATACAAGCCAACCCCCAATGAAGCCAGTAACGACCACTTTTTGTTGAGGGGACGAATATGCATAACACCTATCTGCGCATTAAAAATATGCTTAATATCCATCAGGCTGTCCATATTTTTGTTATTCATCGAACCATATATGCCCCCCACGCCGATAGCCCAGGCTGTGGGACGGTTATCTTCATTCATCTTCATTGAAACCGGAATTTGAAATCCCCCTTGTATCACCTTCAAATCCCCCTTACCACCTGTTTTATCATTATTCTCGTCCCGGTAAGGTGACGACATGATGTATTCTGTTTTCAGGAATACCTGGGCCTTTAAGCTTTCATTGAAAAAAACACAAAGCAACAATAGAAAGGAAATTTTGTATTTCATACGTTTTGTTTGTTAATGTTGCAAAACTAACCCCTCTGACAATGCCTTTTTGAAAAAGTAGACCAACCACCCCAATTAGTAGACCAAATTTGAGGAACAGAAATACAATTGAGTATTTTTGTTTCATTTAAAAATTATGCAATATATTTATTCGGTTTTTGTTAAAAAATTCAATATATTACATACTTTGCAATACGATACCATATATGTCAAAAAGTAATAGGATATCTAGTATTATCATCTTTTTATCAAAGATCATAATACTGGTATTTATTTCAATTTTTTTGATCTTTTTATTCTTGGTTAGATTTACGGATTTTTCCATTGGCTATCAGGGAAGAAGGCTAATAGGGTACAACGAAGAATCTAAAAAATGGATATTTAATGATTGGGAAGTGTATAGCCTGGCTGGATATGATGGCCCTTACCTCTTTTCATACGATGAAAAGATAGAAGAAATAAATGTAATAAAAAACAGTAAAAATCAATATGTTTTGGATAAAAAGATACATAATTCTATTCCGGAAAAATTTATTTGCCAAATAGACTGTGAAGAAGGCTCTTTTTATTTCAATCTCCAAAAAAACATAATAATAGATTCGGCTATCTATAAGATACCGCCTAAAATAATTGCCATATCAGATATTGAAGGTAATTATAATGCTTTTTATAGTTTTCTTTTTTCCAATAAAGTTATTGACCGCAATCACAATTGGATATTTAATGATGGACATTTAGTTCTTTTAGGCGATTTCATGGATAGAGGCCAAAATGTTACACAAATAGTATGGCTAATATATAAGCTAGAACAAGAAGCTGCTACATTCGGAGGGAAGGTCCATTTTATTTTGGGTAATCATGAAATAATGAATATAAACGGACAAACGGGATATCTCCATAAAAAATATAAGGCTTTAGCCCAACACTATACAGGCAAAAAAAATTACAAAGCAGCCTATCAGGAATTAGTGGAAAACAACCTGTTAATAAATTGGTTATCCACTAAAAATGTAGCTGTGATAATCGGAAATTATTTATTTGTTCATGCAGGAATTAGCCCTGAACTATTTAATTTAGCACTTCCCATTGAGTCAATAAATAAAATCGTGCGACAAAATAATATTAATTCAGAAAATAATGAGTTAATTTTGGGAAGAATGGGGCCTTTGTGGTATAGGGGGATAGTACGAGGTTATAAAGATATTTATGCAAAAATATCTGAAAATGAGTTGAATAAGATATTAAACTATTATGAAGTAGACAAAATGGTAATAGGGCATACAATAGTTGATGATATATCCTATGATTTCGATTGCAAAGTATTGAGAATTGACGTTAAACATGGTGAAAATAAATTTTCAGGAAAAACATTGGGCATTTTTATTGAGAATGATTCAATATACAAAATAGACGATTTAGGAAATAAATTTCAAATTCATAATATGGCGGTATCCGAAAAGCCTGGATAGAGTAGGGATAATTAATCATTTTTGTATGGAAAATTTATTAATGGTTTTGAACTCTGTTTTATTCTATCCTGCCTGGGGCTGAACTTTTCCGGGCTTACTTTGTTTGTAGATATTATTAACCAAAAATAAATCGCTATGGATAATTTGCTTATGTCGCAGAAATGTATTGCCAATGAATACTCCGAAGAGTTGTATGATTGGATAAAAGACCGTGTGTCGAAGTTGGATAACCGGTTACAGTTGGCCAGGGATAATTGCATGACGCACAGGGACACTAAAATCGAAGTCATATACCCCGACGAAGAAAGCCGTGAGAAGTATGCTCCGCAGGTAGAAAGCATCTTTCAGGATGCCCTGGATGTATTCCAGCTCTCTTAACCGGTATGCCATATTTATATTTTAACGATTGAAACCGCTCATTTGCTCTTGAAACCGTTTTGGAAGGGGAACGGTATGGTTTTGGTAAAGGCTACGTTCAAATATCTCTTTAAATCTTTTATGATCGCCATTTAATAGAAGCGCGCATAAAAGATAATCGGTTTTCTTTTTATTACCCGGATCTTCTTCTACCAGTCTTCCCATTTCCGGGATAAATTCATACGCGCCGATAAAAATATCCTTATTACTGCGATCGGGGGTGGGAATTGGCTGTTTTCTTAATTGGGAGAGTAATACCTGCCGTTTTTTTATCCAGCCCCGATGACATGTTGAGCGCGAAAGGATGGTAAGATATTTCTCAGCCAAACGAACGTTACCCATTTTTAAATACCAGTCAATAAGCGAACGCAAACAACGGAAGTTCATACCGTTGGGTGTCGTGGTAATCGCTTCGGATATCTGATGAACAGATTCATTGTATAATCCCAGACCGGCATAAAACAGGCTGTTGAAATAGTGGGCCGATGGTTCTGACGCCTGGTAAAAATAAAAACAATCCGCGGGCTGAGGCGGAAGTTTGAATAAGTGGTCGGTCAATAACTCTTTTTCGCTAAGGGCTAATAAGGTATAGCGCAACAATAAAGAATCATGGACAGCCACATCCGGCGAAATAAGTGCTAAAATCTGGTTCCAGTCGGAAACAAAAGCGGCATTTTCAACAGCATATTGCATTTCATGCTGATTAGCTTTCCTGTCAGATATAAATAAGTACACCGTGATAAGTAGAATAAAGCAGGAAAGGATCCACCCTGTTTTTGTGCCGGTCCCGATCTTATTGTTATTCTCCTTTGTATATTTTCTCGTCAGATTTCTGAGGCAGTCAAATATGATCAGCGTAGTATAGAGGATCAGTACAGTCATTACAGGAAAGAGCGCGATAAATAACGGAAGAAGCGCAAAGAAACAAATGATTCGTATGGCTCTATTCCCGATAGCGGTATAGAGTGTAAGGAAAGCTATAAAGAATAAATATTGTAACGAAGGAACAAGGCTGGTCTCCTGGTTTAGCTGTAACAAGAGCAAGATACCAGCCGGAATAAAAGCTATCCAATAAAATTTCTCCATGCGAAGTATCGTTAACAAATAATCCGAAGCAAACAAAACCAGCAGGAAGATAATAGCCTGTATACATGCGCCCGCCTCGCGCCAGCGATAGAACTGTGAAAGGTAATCGGATAGTATTTCACTGAGTATTCCCGCCTCAAACGGACGTAAAGTAAAATAATCCGGTAGCCAGGCAAAAAAGTTATACGCTTCTGTTGCTCCTAAATGTTCGGGATAACATAAATACCACAAAAAGAACACAAGAGGAAAAAGCAGAAGTTGATATATGAGTATTTTCTTCATGGTCACATTTTAATCGAATAAACGGGTAACTTCTTTTTTATTCAGTCTTACTTCCTGGTTTATAAATTCGGGGATGTTGTATGACTTTAACCGGAGCGTATTGTGGGAAGGATCATTCTGTGGAAGCAGGAACGGCTTCCCGAAATGCCCCTTTTCATCAACTCCTGCGATATATAAACGCGTATACCTCCCATCGATCCGGCGGCTGCTGTATATGATCCACCGTCCGTTAGACGACCAGCTATGATAGCTATCCGACTCATCACTGTTGATAATGCGAGTGTCTATTTCTTCGCCGTCCGCCAAACGTATCATTTTCAGGTCTGCCTCTTTGTGCCAAATTGGAAATGTGGCGGAAGATGCTTCCGTATACAGGATATATTTTCCGCAAGGGGATAGGCGGGGGAAAGATATACTTCCGTTTCCGGCCTGCGGATTATAAAGGGTATCTACTTTTTCTCCCAGGTTTCCTGTTTGCTCATCAAATGAGACACGACATAAAGCATATTTCAGTTCCCGGTTGGCCATCGGCATTTTATCTGCCGTGGCACAGCAGTAATACAGGAACTTTCCGTCCGGAGAGAAAGCGGGAAATGTCTCAAACCGGGTTTTTTCAGTAAACCGCGTATCTGTAATCACCCGGTTGTTTTCAACATCATATATGAACAGATCGGACGCCACATCATATACCTCTACCGGCATTTTTCCGAAGTGATAGAATGATTGATATGTATCATTGGATGAAAACGCGATATACCGGCCCGACGGGTGCCAGAAAGGGTAGGTTGCTTTTACTTCGGCGGTTATTTTTTCAAAATCAATCCGCCGGGGTACCCCTTTGTCAAGCATGACGGTCGTTCCGTTTTTACCCCTTGCATGAAACATAAACCGATCTGCCGAATAATTATGAAAAGAATGGCAATTCAAACAGCCCTGGTGATTCTGATTGTTAGTCACGATCGGTTTTTCGGTGAAAGAGGAGAGCTGTCGCTGGTATATGCCCATTTGATTCCAATATTCATAGCCGGGTTCAATAAGGCGGTAGGCTATCCATTCGTCGATTTTATGGGGAGATATATCCATGGTAAACGGGGCATAACGTATGCCGTTGGGATAGGTTTCCGACCAGGAGGAAATTATAAACTCTAATTTTTCCCCTTTATATTCGCGCAGCCATCCTTTCCATTGTTTCTCCGGAATCTTGATTAAACGCTTACCGGTTATAGTTGCCAGATGATTCCCTTTGACGAATATCTCCGCCCGGACATGGAATACGTTTGCCATTTCAAAATTTAAGGGCGCGATATTATATGGAATTGATACAGCCGTATAGTCAGGGAAAATAGGCGGCAGGCTATCTGTTTGTTTCTCCACTCTATCCGGTGAACAGGAATATATTCCGGCCAACAATGGAATTAAATAAATAAGGTATCTCATTGTATCCCGATTTGTAAACAAAGTTACAAAAAATAACGCGGTTTTTTAATTGCTTACAAAAAAAGGATGCCTTTTGATAGCAGGCATCCTCTTCTTTATTTTAATTCATGACTTCAGGTATTTTTTAGTAACCCGGATTTTGTTTCAGCACATTGCCGCTTTTCTTAATATCTTCATGAAATATAGGTAATAATTTATGATGCTCCTGCACATTATATACTTGTCCGTCAACTTCCTTGAGCCCGGTCATTATCACATCAAAATCACCTTCTTCATTCAATTCGTCAGTTACATCTCCTTCACAGTGGTAAATTCTAAACTTATCCAGTGTGGAAACAAAAACACCCCACCGGATCAGGTCAAAACGGCGCAATCCTTCTCCCGCGAACTCCACGCGTCGTTCGCGTCGCACCAATTCGCGTAAGGATGTCTGGTTATTATATTTCGTCTGGTCCACTTCCGGCATTCCCGCGCGGGTACGAACCTGATTGATACAGCTGATCGCTTTGTCGAGATTCTGATTCAGTTCGATATTACATTCCGCGATGGTCAGCAGAACTTCGGCGTAACGGAATATGGGCACACGCATAGTGGCACTGTTCACATCATTGAACTGATCCAGGTTTTGCAGAAACTTCTTGAATTGTAAGCCTGATTTACTCGCGTTATCGGCATTATCTAAATAATCGTTATTCCTGGTTCCGTCTTTGAAATACTGCGGCATAGAATTATAGCATTTGTCAGGCATAGACTCGTAATTGCTATATTTTTGTCCCGGATATAAGATCGTGGCGCGTAAACGCGGGTCGCGGTTCACAAACGGATTAGCGGGGTCGTACTCACCGGCGGCCAATGCTTCTTCGGTTGTTTTGCCGTCTTTCATCTCATAACATTCAGCCAGGTCCATCGTTGGTACTACAGACGACCAACCTCCGATCGCGTTAGGCATGAACGGCGGCAGGTAAAGATCCATTTCCGTGCCTTCCAAATAGGTATGATTGAATATGATTTCAGACGTATACGCGTTCGATACGATAAAGGCGTCGGCATAACTCATTGCGGGCATACTGACCTCGCCGCCCGCTTCTATTTCTTCGGCATAAGCCAGAGCGTTGGCATAATCGCTCCGGTACAAATAATAACGCATCAGGGCGGCCTGCGCCGTTTGTTTGTTTATGCGCCCTTCCACCGTTTCGCTTTTGTTAGGAAGGTAAGGAATGGCTTCTTTAAGTTCAGTTACTATAAATTCACGTACCGTAGCGACATCCGTTTGCGGTATTTTCGCTTCATCCGGGGTAGGGATCACCGTGGTGATAAGGGGAAAATCACCATAGTTTTCCGATTTCCAGAAATAAAGGAGCGCGCGTATGGCGCGAACTTCCGCTTTATATTGTTCTTGTCTGTCGGTGGTTGTCCAATCTACGTTACTTTCATTTTCCAGGTATTCGTTACATGCGCGGATATCCAGAAAATTGAAATACCTCGTCATATCTGTGTTAGTCGGACTCATGTTGCCGTTGCCGATCGGCTTACGGCCTTCCCAGCTAAAGTAATTGAACAGATTGTCCGACGCGCAATCCCAATACATCAGGTTATACCCGCCATAAGTAGGTTCCAGCCCATTGTAACAACCTACCATTGCCAGGTAAGCGTCGCTTTCCGTATTCCAGAATGTCGCCGGAGAGAGGGCATCAACCGGATTCCGGTCCAGGAAATCTGAGCAACTGGCAAATAAGAGCGGTAACGATATGATTATGCTGTATACTATATTTCTCGTTTTCATTTTTAATATATGATTTAGAATGTTAGATTTAAACCGAATGAATTGACAATAGTTTGCGGATAGGCATTACCGCGTCCCGCAGGCGCTTCCGGATCCCATCCTTTCAACATACTTGTAATTGTAAACAAGTTTTGTCCGCTATAATATACCCGCAGCCTTGAAACACCCAATTTATTCAGAATATGTATAGGAAATGTATAACCGATTTGCAGGTCTTTCATCCGCAGGTAAGAAGCGTTTTGCTCCCAGAAGCTCGACTGTTGTTCGCTTGTGAAGCCATCGCCATCGGTTGCCAGGCGAGGATATTTACCGTTCGGATTAGTCGGGCTCCAACTGTCATACCATAAAGAGTGAGGTTTGGAAGTAGAGTCGCTCAAACCGCCTTTACCCTCCGAAATGTACCGGCTCACCTTTCCGGCGCCCTGGAAGAAAGCGTGAATATCGAAATTATTCCAGGTAGCTCCGATATTGAAACCATAAATAATACCGGGGTCGGTCGAGCCGCCGGCAACGAAGTCGTTTCCATCCACTACACCATTTCCATCCGTATCGACATATTTAAGGTCTCCCAGTCTTCTTACCCGGTCTACATTAGCAAATCCGTATCTCGGCCAACTGTTCAGCTCCGCCTCATTACGGAAAATACCCGCCGCTTTATATCCGTACAGGCTATTCATACGCTTGCCGATCATATTAACAGCCGTATAGTTGTCGATGTTCGTTACGTTAATGTAATTCAGGGCGTTCGGGTCGCTCTGGTCGATACCGACGTCCAATACCTCGTTGCCGATAAATGCTACATTCCCGCCGAAAGTGAAATCAACCTGTCCGAAACGATCGTTATACTTCAGGTCTAATTCTATACCTGAACTCCGTACTTTACCCACATTCGCGTAAAAATCGTTTAGCGCGTACATCGGGCTGGTTTCCATCTTCATCAGGATATCCGAAGTGGTCTTGCTGAAATATTCCGCCGTAAAGGATATTTTATTAAACAAAGACATATCGACACCCACATTCCATGTTTCGGTCGTTTCCCATTTAAGATCCGGATTTACGGCATAATACGTGTTAGATCCTCCGGCTAAAGATCCTCCCAGCGGATAGTCTTTACCCAAGGTCATCGTGGATACTGTCGGATAATAAACCGGATTTTTATCGGCATCCAATACTTCCTGGTTTCCCAGCATACCCCACGAGGCACGTATCTTCAGGTTGTTTACCGCGTGTTTCATATTATAAAAGAATTCTTCTTCAGAAATTCTCCATCCGGCGGAAACAGAGGGGAATGTACCCCAACGGTTATCTTTCGCGAAGCGGGAAGAGCCGTCATGGCGGATATTGGCTTCAAAAAGATACCTACCCGCGTAATCATAATTTACACGCCCTAACCATGAAATCATTGCCAGTTCGCGCGTGTATCCTTCCGCTTTCGCAGAAGAGGCAGCCCCCGCATTTATATCGGTCACTTCCGTATTCGGATAGTCTTTCCGGTAAGCATATGTTTCTTTATAGGTGTACAATTCAGAATGGAAACCGGCAAGGATTTGCAGATTGTGTTCTCCAAACGATTTATTGAATTGGGGTAAGATATCGAGAGATATACGATCCCATCTTTTATTGTTAACTTCTTTACTGGTTGTTCCTTGCGCGTATGTCGGGTTGTACTGTATACGTTTCGTGAATTTATCGTCGTCTTCCATATACAATTTATAAGCTAATAGTCCTTTGATAGACAATGAAGGGATAATTGTATAGGTTGCCGCGCCGATACCGGAGAAATTATGCGCGATATTCAAATTCTTTCCTCCGTTCTCTATCCATGCCAACGGGTTTCCGTCGGATATAGCGCCATATGTGCCATCCGCGTACTTGGCTACAACCATCGGGGAGATACGGTTGGTTAAACGGAGTATCTGAGCCGTCGACCCATTATCATAAGAACCGACCGGCGAATTTACGTCCTGGCGCGTGTATGCCATGCTGAAATTCGTCTCCAGTTTGCTGGTGGGGTTCAAATCCAGGTTCATACGCATGGAATATTGATCTTTGCCATAATTATCTATAATACCGTCTTGTCCGAGGTAACCCACAGAAGCCATATAGCGTACCATATCATTCCCTCCGCGAAGGTTCACATTATGCGAATGCTGGAACGAATTTTTATAGATCAGGTCTGTCCAGTCCGTATTCGGGTAATTCTCCGGATCCGAACCATCTCTGAATTTTCTTATTTCTTCTTCCGAGTATTTCGGGCTGCCTCCCTGATATTCCAACGCCGCGTTCCAGTAGGTCGCCACATCGGCGGATGAGAAGAATTCCGGGATACGGGTGGCGGATGTCAGACCGAAATTTCCCGTATAGCTGAGCATCGGTTTGCCTGCCTTGCCTCGTTTGGTAGTGATCAGTATAACGCCGTTGGCCGCCTTCGATCCGTAAATCGCTGCCGACGCAGCGTCTTTCAATACCGAGATCGTTTCAATGTCATTAGGGTCGATATCGTTCATAGTCGATTCCATACCGTCTACTACCACCATCGGATCAGCGGAATTCATCGTTGTCCGTCCGCGTACCTGTATCGTTCCCATATCTTTTCCCGGCTGGCCGCTACTCTGGACTACGATTACTCCGGGCAATAACCCCTGCAGGCCGGATGAGACATTCGTTAATGGCCGGTTCTCGAATAATTTATTGTCAACATTAGCAACCGCACCGGTAAGATTCACTTTTTTCTGTGTACCGAAACCCACAACGACTACTTCGTCCAGATTTTGACTGTCTTCGGTCAATGTTACGGAAAGCGATGTCCTACCATTCACGGCTATTTCCTGCTGGATATAACCAATGTAGCTAAATTGTAACAGCGCATTTGCCGGGACAGTCAGTGAGAATTGCCCGTCGATGTTGGTAATAGTTCCGTTTGTCGTACCTTTTTCAACAACGTTGGCGCCAATTATCGGCTCTCCGTTGGGGTCTTTAACAACGCCATTTAAATTAATTGATTGTGCCCAAACTCCAATAGATCCGGACAATAATAATAAAAATAACAGGAGTTTTCTTCGCAATTTTGTACAGAAAATGCTTAACTCCTTCTTGGATGGATAGGGTCTTTTCATTTTTTTTAGTTTAAATGATTAATACTACCTCTAATAGAGGACATAGTTAATTACCGCAAACTTAATATAAAATATTTTACGTAAGGTTAATTTTGTAAAAAAAATAAAGATTTAAATACACTTTATCTTTCAGGATGCCCTGGATGTATTCCAGATTTGATGGTTTATTTTATCATTCCATCAGTTCAAAATCATATTTTTCAAACTCATTTCCGTTGATTATAACGGCAACCTGATGAAGTCCGGGATGAAATTTCCTTGTTGTCACTACTTTAAATGAGTGTTTTCGGGTAATAGAGGTAGTTGAACTTTCGGCATAATCCTTTTCACTTATTTTACAGACTTTCTTTGACAGTGTCCCATTCGCCTTTTGGTAGTACACTCCGTATTCAAGTCGTATTTTGGTTTTTTTAGTATCACTGTTCAGCAGGTTAAAGCGGAACTCCAATGAATCCCCGACTTTAACTGCGGGCGTTGTAATCTGAAAATTTTCGATGCTGATGTTTTTTACAGAACCCAAACCGAATAATTCCATCATTTCCGGATTACCTTGTTTTAAGAGCGTCCGGCAACCGTGTTTAATTACCCAATCCACCTCTTTTGATTCACCATGCCATTTTTTTGCCAGATCAATCACTATGTCAGGATTATCTTTCGCGATATCATTCAAATTATTGGCAACGCTCAGGCGTACTGATTTTGCCGGGTCATTTTTTAGATTCTCCAGGATTGGAATGATCGGGGAAGGATTTTTCTTCAAACCGGGTAAAGCCATCGCCCAGGGTAGGCGCGGACGGCAACCTTCTGACGCAAGCCGTCTTACTCCCCAATGATCGTGTTTCGACCAAACCAACATTTGCGCCATCATTTCGTCAGGATATTTAATGATAAAGGGATGAGTAACAAATTCGCAACTTGTAAATTGCGTAATTCTCTCTATCGCTTTAATAGAAGTTTCGTAATCGTCCAGCCCGTATTGCTCTACATAATTATCCAGAATCGCCCCATACTCCAGCGTTAAGCCAAACTTCGTATCGTCTATTTTTGAAAAATCGGGATTTTTCTTTTCTACATAATCCAACAATTCGAGTATTTTAGCAATAGCGTCTTTGTAATCTGCCGGCAAAAAATTTTTCAAGACTGTGGTAATATGGGCGGTACGTTGTTTAAATTCCCTATTTTCCCATTCATTGTCCATAATTTGCGACACAAACGCACGGGTGTCAAAGCCGGGGATAACGAGCGTTAAGTCTTTTCCGAATCTATCGAAAAACTGGTCATTGTACATTTTTTTAAAGAGTTCTGCCATCTGATCTTGTTGAGTATTCGTTTCAGTTTCATAAATTACAAAAATACAGAATTAAAAATAGAATATAAAAGTTAATTGAACTAAGTCAGACTTTTTTATTAAATATTTCCTTGTGCTAACTTTACAGCAATTAACAACTAAAAATAAATTGCAGATTGACCTTATTTTTTTCCTTTTTTATTTGTTTTAATGATATTTATTTTGTAATCTTATACAAATTTATCAACCAGCAGTATTTTAATAATTACGACTATGAAGAAAATAACTATTTTTATAATGTTCTTGTTGTTTGCCTTAGCAACAAGTAGTTCTGTGAATGCGTATAATATGACCGATAGTGTATTATACTCAGTGGACAAGCATATACCTTCTTTTTTAATTATACCAGCTAAAGACAAAAAAGAATTATCTACTCAAAGGGGGCTGACAACTCCACTAATAGCACAAAATGCACTAAAAAGAACCTTAAAGTTAGGACTACATACTGATACGGAATTACAATTTATCAGGGAAGATTCTAAAGGGAACCAACATATCGCTTTTACTCAATTATATAAAGGTATAAAAGTGAATAATAGTAGAGCCATTGTGCATTATAGAAATAATTTTATAGATTTTATAAATGGTAACTTTAGAACAATCGGGGATATATCTACAATTCCAACTATTACTGAATCGGAAGCTTTAAAAAGAGCTATTTCATTTATTGATGCTAAAAATTATATGTGGGAAGATATTAACAATGAAAAATGGCTTAAAGAGGAACAAAGCGATGAATTGGCAAGTTATTATCCGAAAGGAGAATTGGTTATCTTTTTTAATGAGGAAGATAAGGCCTGTTTGACATATAAATTTGATATTTATGCAAGCTATCCTTTGAGTAGAGATTTTGTTTTCGTGAATGCGGTAAGTGGAAATATAGAAGGTAAACAAACATTAATAAATGAACAGGGAGTTGAGAGTGTTTATAGGGCTGTGGCGGATACAAAATATAGTGGAAGAGTAAATTTTTATACAAGATTTGTAAGAATGAACCCCACCTCATCTGGCTATTATTTACTTGATTCCTCGCGTGGATTAGGTATACATACTCTAAATATGAAAAATGTAAGATATTATGACGAGGCCATAAATTTTTATGATAATGATAATAACTGGACGCATTCTGAATGGCATGCCAATGGAAATATTGATGGCGCAGCATTGGATGCGCACTGGGGAGCTATGGTATTCTATGATTATTTTAAACAACAATTTAATCGAAATAGCTTTGATAATCAAGATGCCAAGATGGTGACTTATGTAAATGCTGATTTAACATTGAGAGGGTATCGTAATAGTGATAATGCTTTCTGGGATGGGTATCGAGTTACGGTAGGGAAAGGTACAAATTTTTCTCCATTAACCCCATTAGATAGTATAGCACATGAATATGGGCATGCTCTTACGAGATATACTGCCGGTCTGATATATAGTAATGAATCGGGAGCTATAAGTGAATCATTAAGTGATTTTTGGGGTGTATGTATAGAAAATCATGTAAGACCCCATAGTACAAATAATTGGATAATAGGAGAAAGTGTGGTTCCTGAGGGATTGAGAAACATGAAAAATCCTAAATTATCAAGAACACCTCAACCCAATACGTATTTAGGTGAAAACTGGTATAGTGGGACAAATGATAATGGAGGTGTTCATTACAATAGCGGCCCTCTGAACTATTTCTTCTATCTTTTATCAAATGGGGGAACAGGCGTTAATGATAACGGATACCGGTATTCTGTAACAGGTATAGGGCTGCAGAATGTCGCTAAGATCATCTACCATGCACTCACTCATACTTTATATCCGGATATAGACTATACAACAACATTAATTGCTATTTTATATGCTTCCATGTATCAGTTCGGTATGGATCATCCGTATAGGTATCAGGTTCAGGAAGCAGGATATGCTATAGGTATAGGTAATCCTCCCAGCCAAAGTAAGGGTTATGTAAACCTGTTTGA
>DAMCDT010000070.1:0-13381 GCA_032058265.1 Tannerellaceae bacterium | reverse complement strand
GAGGTTGATTTGTTTCATTATCCTTCGAACCTGATAGCAGGTTTATTATTAATATTGCTTTTACTGTTTTTGCATTTTCATAAACGGAAAGCCATTGCTTTGCGATGGTTTTCCGGCCCGATGGCGAGCGTTACTGCTCTCGCCTCGTTGTTATTCATTGTTATTATTATGGGACTCACCCGGCAAATCCCCTCAACTGCTGATATATCTTCTGATGGTGGATTTACCAGGTTGGGTTTCGCGCAAATGACGGTTTCGTGGCCTTTTGTATTATTGTTTCTCTATTTCCTGATAATCCTGGGATTGGTTGTCTTGAAAAGGATAAGTGTATTTAAACGAAAGGATATAGGATTTCTGTTAAATCATGCAGGATTATTTATTACTCTTTTCGCAGCGATATTCGGAAGTGGTGACTTACAACGCCTGACATTAACATCTTCATTGGATACACCAGAATGGAGAGCCACAAACGAAAAGAACGAAATGGTTGAATTACCTATTGCCATTGAGTTAATTTCATTTACAATTGATGAGTATCCTCCTAAACTTCTTTTGTTGGATAATAACACGGGAAAAGCTCTTCCTGAAAAACAGCCGGAAACGATGCTTGTGGAAGATTTTCCGGCAACAGGCGGTTTAATGGATTGGACAATCGAAGTATTAGACTACTTACCGTCTGCCGCCGGAGTTATGAATAAAGATACGGTAAACTACATAAACTATCATTCGGAAGGTGCAACCTCCGCACTGTATGTAAAAGCATCAAATAAAGTAGATCAGACTAGCAGACAGGGATGGGTAAGTTCTGGCAACTATATGTTTCCTTATGCCGCACTTCGATTAAATGATGAAGTTAGTTTGATAATGCCGGAACGCGAACCTAAACGATTTGCTTCGGAAGTAACCGTATACACAAAAGACGGAGGAGTCGACGACCATCTGATTGAAGTAAATAAGCCCCTTTCCGTCAATGGGTGGAAAATCTATCAGTTAAGTTATGATGAAGTAATGGGGAAATGGAGTCGGACCAGTGTTTTCGAATTGGTTAAGGATCCCTGGATCGCCTTCGTTTATACCGGAATTATCATGATGTTGGCCGGTTCTATATACTTATTTGTTTCTGCACCCACTAAAAAGGATTGATACAATGATGGACTGGGATCATTTCATATATTATGCGCTCCCCGCTGTTTTATGTTGGCTGGCAGGAGCTGTATTTGCTTACCGCACTAACGGATATAAGAAAGCCATTATTCTTACCGTGGCGGGCTTATGTATCTTTTTTGCTTATATCCTCGGAATGTGGATTTCTTTGGAAAGGCCTCCTTTACGCACTATGGGGGAAACACGCCTTTGGTATTCCTTTTTCCTTCCGATAGCCGGGCTTATTACTTTCGTGAGGTGGCGTTATAAATGGATATTATCATTTAGTACTCTATTATCCTTTGTTTTTATCTGTATCAATATATTCAAGCCGGAGATACATAATAAAACATTAATGCCGGCATTGCAAAGTCCTTGGTTTGCCCCGCATGTAATTGTTTATATGTTTGCTTATGCCATGCTCGGCGCAGCGGCCATTATTGCCATCTACTATCTGGTCCGCCGTAAAGATATAATAATTGATATGACTTTATGTGATAATCTGGTTTACGTCGGAACGGCGTTTCTTACTATTGGGATGTTGTTCGGTGCCATCTGGGCGAAAGAGGCATGGGGGCATTATTGGGGATGGGACCCGAAAGAGACGTGGGCGGCAGCCACGTGGTTAGGTTACCTGGTTTATATTCATTTCAGACTGCATAAACGAACTCACCATACAGCAGCATTAGGATTATTACTCTTTTCATTTGTCCTTCTTCAGATCTGTTGGTTTGGAGTAAACTATTTGCCTTCAGCCGTGGGAAATAGTATACATGTTTATAGTTAACTTCTACTTAAGTATTAACTTTTAAATTAAAAGAATATGAAAAAATGGATCACTTTTATTTTTAGTATATTGATTATTCTACCGGCGTTAGCTGAGGGTGAAGAAACAAAAGATTCAAAAGAGAATGTGTTTTCAATAGGCGTACAAATACGTCCGCGAGCAGAATACCGTAACGGAGTATTATTCCCACGTGGAGAAGGAGTGGAACCGGCAGGGTTTATAAATAACAGGGCACGCTTGTCAATGGGTTATAAACGCGACAGGTTATCTTTGGGATTAGCCGCTCAACATGTAGGCGTATGGGGACAAGATCCTCAAATAGATAAGAACGGACGTTTTATTTTAAATGAAGCGTGGGCTAATCTTGATCTGGGAGGTGGATTTTTTGCTAAACTGGGACGGCAGTCACTTATTTATGATGACGACCGTATCTTAGGTAGCCTCGACTGGAATGTAGCCGGGCGTTTTCATGATGCCCTGAAATTAGGTTATGAAGATCCCATGAATAAATTACATTTGATATTAGCATTTAATCAGAACGACGAACGAACAATAGGTGGTACTTATTATGCTCCGGGAGCCCAACCATATAAGAATATGCAGACAGCGTGGTATCAGCATATTGCTAATAAAGAGTTTAATATATCGTTTTTGTTAATGAATCTGGGTCAGGAAGGAGGAAATGCTGAAGAACAAAAATCAGATACTAAATATTTACAGACACTGGGAACCAATATTTCTTATCGTCCGGGTAATTTTCAATTATATGGTACCTTCTATTATCAATTGGGTAAAACAGTGAGTAATAATGAAGTCTCTGCTTTTATGTGGGCTATTAATGCCGGTTATCAAATAGATACTAAATGGAGAATTATGGTTGCAAGTGATTATTTAAGCGGGTCAAATAAGAACGATGAAAAGTACAAAGCATTTAATCCCCTATATGGTACACATCATAAGTTTTACGGAACGATGGATTATTTCTATGCGTCTTCTTTCGTTGGTGGAGTTAATCCCGGATTATGGGATAATCAGATAGGGCTGACATTTAAAGCATCTCCAAAAGTGACCCTTCTATTGAATTACCATTATTTCCTGACGACAACTGATAAATATTTAGATGATAAAAAGCAGGATAAAGGATTAGGTTCGGAAATTGATTTTCAGGTAAACTGGAGTATCATGAAAGATGTGAGCCTTTCCGCAGGATACTCAACCATGCTAGGCACAGATGCGATGAAATTGGTTAAAGGAGGAAACCCCGATAGTTGGCAAGACTGGGGGTGGTTATCACTGAATATAAACCCGAAAGTATTCATGTCAAAATGGTAAGTTTTCGCTAAAAAGTTTTACATTTGTAGCTAGTAGAACTTTGTTTAGCTGAGAGCAAAAAGATGGATTTAAAAGATATTTTCACTATACCTCTTTTCCGTAATTTTACACAAAAAATGCAGGAAGAGGTATTAGAACGCCTTGAATACCGGATTGATCATTACCCTAAAGGAGAAATAATAATAAGGCAAGGTACGGTATGTAATTATCTTCATATTCTTTTGGAAGGTAAACTACATGTTGACGTTGTGGATGTTTCAGGAGGAGAAGTACGAGTAGAAACGATCAGGGCTCCCCGTACTTTTGCTACTCCTCATATATTTGCTCAAAAAAATCAATTTCCCGCAACTTTTACAGTTGTAGAAGATGTAACCCTCCTACGTGCTACCAAGGAGTCTGTATTTTCCTTGATGAATAGCATACCATTATTCTTACAAAACTTTTTGTGCGTCAGTACCAGTTGTAATAAGTGTACCATGACACGTTTACGCGTACTAACTTTCAGAGGAATACGTAACCGGTTCATATATTATCTTTTTGATAACATGAAAGAAGGATCGGATATTGTCGAGCTGGAACATAATCAGGTACAGCTTGCAGAATATTTCGGTGTAAGCCGCCCTGCATTATCAAAAGAAATAAGCAAACTGGTTGATGAAGGATTAATTAGTATTAATCGCAACTATGTAAAAGTTATTGACCGGTCAACACTATCCAGAATGTTATGATAACAACAATCCTTGTTTATTTCCGTTATATAAGTAATGAACTTTTTAATCAATGAAAAATTATATTTGGATAATTCTTATTACTTTAATTACCGTTCTATTTCTAATTCTGGCTCTTGATTGGAAAGAACTATTGTTGCAACCTGTATCTTTTCCGGATGTCGACACTCAAAGTAATAAGCATCCTAATCCCAACAATCAATTTGAAGAAAGAATTTGGTTACACCGAGTAAATGATTATGTCCGGATGGTTGATGCAGCATCTGACGATTATAAAGGAATAGAAATTGATGTACATTATAGTCTGACGGATGATGAATTCTATGTTACGCATGATCCAAACCCTGAAGAACTTCTAAATCTGGAAGATCTGTTATCCTCGGAAAGTGATATTGATGATTACTATATTTGGTTAGATTTCAAGAATCTGGAAGATTATAATTATCAGAAAGCGTTGAAGCGTCTGATTGATATCAAACAAAAACTTCAGATCCCTTCATTTAATATTATCGTTGAGTCTGATAATCCCTATTATTTGTATGATTATACTATGCATGGATTCAATACCAGCTATTACCTTCCGGCATTTAACCCTTATGATGCTTCCGATCGTGAAATAGTTCAATATGCATTAACTATTGATTCCGTGCTTATGAAAAGTAAAGTAACCTATATTTCAGGTAACTATAAACAATATCATTTTATAAAGAAGTATTTTCCTGATGCCGAGGTTCTTTTATGGCAAACACACAGAAATCTTTTAGCTCCATATTTAAGAGATAAAATTCTCGACGATCCGAATGTGAAAGTATTATTAGTCCGGTAATAGCTCTATTATCATGAAAAATCATTATCTTTGTATGTTTTTTCAATAAACCACGGGGCTGACCGGTTTTGACAGCGGGTAGAAGTGGTTTGTAAGCATGTAGTGCGTGGTTGGCTTGCACTTAAATCTCAGACAACGAACTATTAACTGGCGAAAATAATTACGCTCTCGCTGCTTAATCGAAGTATAGTAGATTATAGCTTAATTCCGGCACCAGGTGCTGGAACGTGACATCACCCGGATGCTGTTGCTCCGAAGCTTTCCGATCAGGTGGTGCAGCAATATCGGAGATAGTTTAAAGTAATCCCCGGACTTTAAGCGAAAATTTAGAGGATAAGGTTAGAGTTGGTTGCTTCGGTCTTGCTCTTTCCCGACAATTTAAGCGAAGATAAACATGTAGAAAGCAAATTAGTTCCTCGTTTGGACGAGAGTTCGAATCTCTCCAGCTCCACTTGTTGTTTGTAAAGCGCTGATAAACAGCAATTTTAAAAGCCTAAAATGTCTGCTAAAAAGTCTGGGAAGACAATAATAGACAGAAATGTTTGAATTATTAGTGTCGCAGCTAAAAACAAACATAAATTATGGCACGAAGAAGAAAAGATATCATCTGGCCGCACCTGAATGATGGCGGCGGTGATTTAACAAAAACTTGGCATGTGGAATATTCTTTGAGAAATCCTGTGACCGGAGAGATGAAACGCTTTAAGGTTTATGAAGGGTTCAAGCAACTTTCTACGGCTAAGGAAAGGTATGAACTTGCGAAAAAGATAATTCACAACTTCACTGAAGGTATTAAATCGGGGACGATTGGATTCACCGACTCAGTAGAATATGACGATTTGTTGTCGATTGGCGGATGTGGTTATTTTACTGGAAAGAAAAAAACGTTTGCCGGTTCCATTAAGTTGTTCGTTTCTGAATTTCTGGAATATAAAAAAACGGAAATTGGAGAAAAGGCGTTGCAGACCTATCGTTCTAAGTTTCGGATATTCATGGAATTTCTTGAAATTAAAAAGATTGCTGATTCCCAGGTCGTATCGGTAGATAATGTCTTGATTATCGAATTCCTTAAAAGAGTAGCTGAAGAAAGGGACTTGGCACGGAAGACAATCGAGAAATATCAACAGATACTTTATACCTTTTTTTCCTATATAATAGACATAAAGAAGATAAAGATGGAGCATCCGGTAATGAACATTCCCCGGATTGGTATTCTGAAAGACGAAGCTCCGGCAGGCATTCCGAAGGGTATCCGTACCAGGTTACTTAATCTTATTATCATAGAAGACCCACAACTGTATATGTCGATCTGTTTCATGTATTATACAGCTATCCGGCCGGGAACGGAGCTTCGTCTGATGAAACTAAGCCAGATTAATTATGATTCTCGAACTATTACGATTCGGAATTTTCTGGCTAAAAATGGAAGGACGGAAGTAATAGATATCCCTGACCAGCTTCTTTACCTGATTACACAGGAATGGAAGCTCCAGGAGTATGATCAATCACTATATGTTTTCGGACAGAGCGGACTCCCAGGCGAACAGCCACTTGGGAAGAACACCATGCGGATCCGCTTTAATGTCTTCCGCGACCGCTTGAAACTTACCAAGGAGATAAAGTACTATTCATGGAAACACTCAGGGGCGCAGGAACTGGCGGATTCAGGTGCAAGCATATATGAGTTGCAACGGCATCTCCGGCACCGGAACATGGATACAACTGAACAATACCTGAAAAAACGAATTGGACAGCGATCGGATCATATCCGGCATTCGTTTCCAGAAATATAAATTTTACGAATATGTAAAGAAATGGTAAAGAAATGGTAAATTGCTAATAATCAACGGAAAAAAATCAGAAAAAAAGAAAAATATTACAACTATGTTCTGCTATATGGTACACCGCGCCCTATTCGAGAGTGTACGGATTTCCGTAATTTTTTTACGGAAATATGAGTGAAGAGGGATGTTTTTCTCGTTAAACTTCAGATTGTCTGATTATTTTCATTACGAATATTAAACATTTTTGTATCTTTCGACGATCATAATATATATAATATGAAAAAATGTATTTTTGCTATTATAGCTTTGTTAATGACTTTTCATCTATCCGCTCAGGAAAATAAAAGGGAAAGCAAATATCCATTACCGGGTCTTTTGCAATTACAAGGTGAAGCTTATGCAAACAGAGACAAGCCTTGGAAAGAAAGAACTCCAGATCATTTAATGCAACAAGCATCAATAGACTTTTTGTGGTCAGCAGGATTAGTAATTCCAACAGCAGGCTTTACAATAGCGGGGGCTTCCGTAAACAAGAAAAGAGATCGTAATGTATTATTTACTTTAGGAGGCATTTCTGGAGTTGCTTGTCTAACGATGTTTTTTAAAGGAGCCATTGGTATTGGAAGTGCAGGTAAAGTCATGGAAAAAGAGAGATATCATGCATATTTAAAACCGTCTACTGAAGGCATAGGATTAAATCTATCCTTTTAGTTAAATGGATAAATGGTATTAAACCATATTTTTTGATGATTTAAATACCATTATATTGCTTTAAGCGGCTATGCTATAAGAAAATGTCATCTCGTAATTCATTGTTAATACTTCTGTCTTTCTGCCTCCTCCTGCTGAGCGAGGTAATTCTATTTCAATATAATTCCAATTATTATTTTTTATATATAGAAATAAAATATCAGATGGATAACTACTTAACATAAACTTACCCTTAAGCGTTTCTAGTAGTTGAAGGAGGCATTCAAAATCATTAATAGAATATCCCCCATAATGTCCCATATCAGCATTGAAGTAAGGTGGATCAATATAATGAAAAGCATTTTCATGATCCGCCTTCCGAATGACATCCAAGGCATCCCTGCAAAAGATGGAGGTCGCCTCTAATCGTTTTGAGTATGATTCGGTAAAAGATTCTTTCCTCATTTGTATCTGCCGACCTACAGCTCTACTCTTTGAACATTTCCATGTATTATCTAAGATGGAATAAAAAGATTGATGTGATAAGACCCATATAGCCCATGCACGTTTCACATCTTCGTAGTTCTTTGGATTCTTATATATATGCTTGGCTTGTTTTTGTTGAAACTCACTATGTAAGGTAATATCAATCTCTTTCTTTAGTTCAGAATAATTATGTTTTAATACTCGGTAAAAGTTGATCATTTCTCCATTGCTGTCATTTATGAATTCGACTTTTGCAGGTTCTTTAGCGAAGAACACCGCACCTCCGCCGAAAAATGGTTCTATGTATAATTCATGCTTAGGGATAAGGGGCAAAATATACTTTAACATTTGCTGTTTCCCGCCATAGTAGGTAATAGGGGTTTTCATTTGAATTGTTACTTTCTCTTTCATGCTTTTGTTTTTAAATTAATATTACTTTTGTGATCTCAGGCAAAAATAAGGTGCAGCAACACCGATAAAGGGCTTATGGCCTCTGTCGTGGTGTTGCTGCACCTTTGTCATTACAGTACTGCCTGAGAAACTAACTGTAATGGAGACAGGGGCTTCTTTATACACCTGTCACTTTCCTTACTTTTATTCTACATTTTTAATTCATAGGTGTATATTGTTTTAACTATTAATTTTCATAGGGTAGAAAATTCCACTAACTTCTGGGTGTATCCCGTTTTTAGTAACTCTGTATTCAAGCTCTTTACAGGCAAATCGCTTATTATTGATGACAAACTCGCTTCTTACATCTAACAACTTTCTAAACGGGAATTTTATCTCATGTTCTTTTGACAAGTCATAGTTCCTGTTATCATCATAATATCGTTCATGCATCCCATTCGCGCCATTAATTCGTAAGGTGAATAATTTATCGCTATTGAATTGTCCGAAACTCAATGGAAATTCGTTTATAATGTCAAGACAGTAGTCTGATCGTTCATAACCATTTAAAGAACCAGTATAAAATGCCAAGCAAACATTTATCCGTGATGAATCTTTATTTGGAATACCATTTTCGATATAGCTTGTTATGTCATTCATCTCATCTTCCGTCATTTCATCCATTCCTTCAGGACGAGATGGCATTGCATTTATATAGGTTGTGCTTCCACCTGTCGTAAAGAGATGATGGATTTGTGCAGGATAAAACTCGATCTGCAACCTATTTTCGTCATCAGCTTCAGAGGAGAAACGGTCAAAACGGTCTATAGGTCTTAAATAATACCACTTAGTAGGAACATTAGGAAATTGGAGAAGTTCGACAATAAAATAAGTATCTAATTGAATAACGTAAAACACAGTTAGCGTATGATAATATTTTAGTGCTTCAGATTCCGGTATCTCAGGGAATCCTCCAGTGTCTAAAAAAGTTTCCAAAGCCGAATACGTTTGAAACTCAATTATATTGGCTTTTTCCATAATAGCATCACTTACCGATTGATATTGATACCATGTATCCCCAGGAAGAGCATATTCTACATTGTCGTAAGTACCTTTATCCGCTTTTTCAAACACCCGTTCAAATGTGTCGAAAATATTGTCTATATGTTCTATAAATGTTGTTGATTGATTCTTGTTTTGTATGATTCTAACTTTTCGGGTAAATGGATCAATATCGAAAGTTATATTAAAAAAAACCTCACATGCTTCTAAAAATTCTTTAGCCGTCCATCCTGGAAGCATCTGGTTATACAAATTAGATTTCGACTCATTAAGCAAAAATAATCGGCAAGCAGATTCATCAGATAACAAATCATTACTTATAATCGTATAATTGAGTGCATTGATTGTTTTTTCCATTAATCCCACCAGATAAGGCTGCATAGCGATATTTGTAAAAGAATAGGGAACGCTTATGGAAGGAGTCTCATTTCCATACCAGTTGTAAACGTTTCCATTTACATACACACGAACAGGCGCAAATCCGGCTTCCGGATATTTTTTATTTAGCAGCGTATTGAGGTAAGTCGATGTTAAAGCTCCTTCCGTTCCTAAATTAAGTTCAGAAATTAACACTTCCGACCCTATGAAGTAATTTAACTCTGAATTTCCAGAAAGTAATTGAATAGACACGGTTTTATCCGTGTTTTTTTGAATGGACTCTGTGCCGTTTAACATCACATAGTTATCAGCCACCAAATAAGCCCTTCTCCCATCAAAGGAATGAGACGCATGCAGGCGGTTTATGTGCTTATATAGTTTTGCATTGATAGGATCAACCAATGAAAGCGTTAATTCAAACGTAAACGTTCCATTCTTAGTAAAAAATGGGTTTTGTTGCTTGATTTTCATATCCATGTTGTCCGGTAAAACTACCGGTATTCCGTCAATATATAATTCCGTCATCGGCTCGCATTATTTATCAGGTTGTTGTATTCATCGAGTTTTTTCTTCACGCCTTGGTCGCCTTCTACGGTCACGATGCCAACGAAAGGCTCGTTCAGGCGCGAGCGAAGCAGCGTGACTGTCTCTTCGAGTTGATCCATTCGTTCGATAAAGCGTTCGTCTACCGGAGCGTATGCCGGTGCCGATGGAGTTGCCGGTTGCCCGGAATAGCCGCCGGACTGATACCCTCCGGAAGGGATGGAAAGTGCCCGGGCTACATCGGCCTTGGTGAGCGAATCAACTGTTCCGTGCCGCTGCGATTCGTCTACCATATCGAATACCGGCCGGAGGATAGCATTGGCCACCGACTTATGGTTGGCCACGAACTCCTGACCATGCACCGGCTCGCCGTTTGACAGGTAGCCACGCACCTGGCGCGGGTCGGTTCCCCCGGTGAAGCCTCCTTCGTAATATCCTGCCTTGGCAGCATTGCGCTGTTCTTTGGCCACCTTAATCTGCGAAGCCCCGTAAGCCACGGCAGCGGCAGCGGCTATCGGGCCGAGAATGTAACCTACATAAGGGATTTTAGCCGCCGATTCATACGCGTTCATAGCAGCAGAAGAAGTAGAAGCTATTGTATTAGCAACAGTCAGGATAAATTGTTTATCGGCATATTTGGCACGTACTTTCTGTAGTTCTTTCTGCTTTTGTTCTTCCAGTTTCTTCTGCTTGGTGGCATTGCCTTCGGCAGCAGCTATGTCTTTATCGTATTTGGTAGATATGGCCTGCTCTTCTGCCGATTGGAAATTCTGCACGGCACCGGATGTATTACCAAATATGCCCTGCAACGCATTGCTTACTTTCTCGGCCTTTTCGCTTAGGCTTTCCAGATAGTTCAGGTCGGCAATGCGTCGGGCTTCGAGTGCTTCTTCGTGGGTAAGGATGCCCTGCTCTTCGTAGTATTGAATAAGGGCTAACTCTTGCTCTTTTGTATCCTTAAGATTAGTCAGCCCATATTTATCAAGGGCTGCCGTGCGCTGATCAGCCTGAAGGGAATCCATTTCGGTCCTTGCCTGCACAAGCTGCCGGTTAATCTCTTCCTCTTTCTCTGCCGATAATCCGGCCACTTGGAGCCGTTTATTCAGGTAGTCAATCTCCATTTGCAGCATTTCCTGCTGATATTGCTCTGCCGACATACGCTCGCTGATCCGCCGCTTATTGAGTGCCTGCTCTTGCTCCGCGAAAGCGGTTTCCAATGCCTTCAGTTTTTTGTTTACTTCGCCAGAATTAATCTTATCCAAATTCTCCTGATGCTGCTTTTCGAGCAGTTCAAGAGCGGTTAGCTGATCTTGCGTGAGAGATTCACGCTCCGCGCCAAATAGCCCCAGTTCCCGCAGGCGATTTTCATATTGCTGCTTTTCCTTAGCAACGGGGTCGGCATCGAGCAGGATGTTGTTCAGCTTATTCATCCGGTCTATTTGGCGGTCGAGGTTTTTACTGTCAATATCGGCGACCTGTTTAGCAAGGTCAACCCGAAGGGATTCTTCCGTTATCTTCTTGGTTTTGTTTGTCTCATCCAGCAGTTCCTTGATCTTTGCTTTGCGCTGTGTGTCATATTTATCCAGTAGTTCTGCCGACATACGGTTATATTCCACCTCGCTTTCGATATCGCCATTGATATACCGTTGCTTGAGTGCCGACATTTCTTTCAGGTGCTGCTCTTCCACCGCTTTTAGGGCGGCGTTGATTCTGCGGCGTTGTTCAGATAATTTACTGCTATCACCCATTCCACCAGTTGTAGTTGTGGTTGGTTCTGGCGTAGAATTGTCCGGAACAATACTGTTTATTTCTGTTTCCGGAGAAATCAATCCAGCAAACTGTTTTTCTATTTTTTCTAATTCTTGCTGAGATATATAAACGCCGGAAGCCATGCTGTTTATCATATTTCTCAAGGAACGGCTTATGTTGGGCGTTTCTTTTTCAATCACCCCACGTATTGTTGCTACAATATCCGTCATTCCCGTCCGTCCGTCGTTAACTGCATTGGATAATTCCTTATTCAGATTTTCGCGCACGGCATTAATGGCTTCAGTAGATAGTCCGGTATCTTTTTGAAGCTTGTTTAAAAGTTTATCTGTGTTTTCAATCTGATTGGCTATAGATTGCTCGTGTATCTTATCGGCGGCGGCATTCTTTATCTTCAAAGCAATCTGTTCTCTTAATGCCGTATTCACCTTTTCCTGAGCCTTCTGAATATCAATTAGATTACCTTTTTCATCCGTCATTTCTTTCAGATAAGGGCCGTATTGCTTCAATATCTCATCTCTGATACGGTAATAATCGTCTGATCCTTCCTCTGTCCGTTTCAAGGCTTCAAACAGTTTATTAGCCTGCGATTGTTCTTTTGCCAGTTCGGTGTTTAGTTCTTTCGAGGCACTTTTGATAGCCTTTTGCGCCGTGACAACTTTATTTGCCTGGACTGCTACGTATCCAAAAGCTGCAACTATTCCTCCAACAACTGTCAAGAATGCTCCAATTGGATTTAAACCTATTGCTACGCTGAATGCCCGTAGAGCGACTGTAGCTTTTGCTGTATTCAAAGTTAATAAAGCTTTTGCAGCGGAAAGTAAAGACGTTATCGCCAGATATACACGGGCGGTACCACCTGCCTTTTGCAATTCCGTATAATATAACCTCTGGGCTATAGCTGCCCGTTGCGTATTACCAGTCTCAATAGCTTTAGCTCCAGCATTAGCGAGGGCTATAGTTTTTCCGATAGCAGCAACTTTATTGTATATTTCTTGATATAAAACAACTGCTTTTAAGGCAACGCTATATGACACATACGCCCCTACGACAGCGAGAACTGCTCCCTTATTGTCAATCAGTAACGTAATGATTTCTTTCAGTCCAGCCAGAAGAAGCTTTCCGGCATCGGCTCCCTGCAAAACAAGGGGTGCAAGTTTTTCACCTATATCGGAAATATAATTTAAAATATCATTCTTTCGTTTTTCGAGGTTAGCAGCAAAAGTATTATTCTGAACGTTGTATTCATCAATAACGGAAGTGCCTTCCTTGAATGCTTTTGTGGCAAGTTCCTGCTCCTGTCGTACCAGGTTTACGTTACCTGCCAAAACAGATAAGACCGAAACAGCACGATCGCCGTCAAGTTTCATTTCCTTGAAAATAGGCGCAAGATTTGCCAAACCTCCTTGTTTATTTAATGTATCCAGTAATGTAAGAAGTGCTTCGTTAGCGTCTTCTTTCAGGA
>DAMCDT010000069.1:11436-13604 GCA_032058265.1 Tannerellaceae bacterium | reverse complement strand
TGATGAATTTACTTAAAGCTTCGCCTTTAAGCATGCCATTACTTAAAAGAGCGAGGTCGATCAATTCATGTACAAGCTGGTTAGATACAGCATATTCTGCGAATATTTTGTTCCGTTGTTCGCGTAATTCATCCAATTTCTTGTCTGTATTTGACAAGTCTTCTTTTTCTTCGGAAGTAATTTCTTCTTCTTTTTTCTTGTTTTGTTTCTCCCGGAGATCGCTTTGACGTGCTTCCCATCCTTTGATATCAGCCTGGATCGGAGCGATCTTGTCGTTCAAAGCTGTTTCTTCATCGGCCAAAACTTTCTTTACAAGCTCATGATCAGTGTTAAGTACTAGGTTATAATTGTCGGGCATTTCACCATAAAAAGACATTCCGGGCTGCATTGCCGACATTTCACGCATACGTCTCATATATTCACTTTGAGTAAGCATTACAGGATTGGCTTGTTCTCCCAATGCTTCGAACGTAACATAGAAATCTGTCTTGTCCATTTTGGGCATTTGGCTCTTGAAAACTTCCTGCAAAGCGTTCCTTTGATCATCTGTTAAGGATACTTTTCCGGAGTCAGTCTTGCGGATTATATTATCTATGGTATCACTGTCTACACGTACGAACTGCGTTTTCTCAAACTTCTGTTCAAACTGTCCGACGATGTGTACATCCAGTTGTCCGTCCATAATCAATACACTGTAACCTTTATCCTTTGCTGCCTGAATGTAGCTGTATTGTTCTTCCATACTGTTTGTGTACAGATAGATCAGGTTACCATCTTTGTCTGTCTGGTTATCCTTTGTTAATGTCTTATATTCTTCGACAGTGTAATACTTACCGTCTACATCTTTTAATAAGGCGAACTTAATAGCACGGTCGTAAAACTTTTCGTCTGTCAACATACCATATTGGATAAACAGTTTGAGGCTGTCCCATTTTTCTTCGAACTGGGCACGGTCGTTTTTGAACATTTCCTCTAAACGGTCGGCTACTTTCTTTGTGATATGGTTCGATATTTTCTTTACATTTTGATCACTTTGCAGATACGAACGGGATACGTTTAACGGAATATCCGGTGAGTCCAGAACACCATGTAATAAGGTTAAGAATTCAGGAACAATACCTTCAACCGAATCCGTTACGAATACCTGGTTAGAATATAACTGTATTTTATTACGGTTCAGGTCTATGTTATTTTTAATACGGGGGAAGTATAAAATACCGGTCAGATTGAATGGATAATCGACATTAAGATGTATCCAGAACAAAGGTTCTTCAGACATCGGATAAAGTTCCTGGTAGAATTTCTTGTAATCCTCGTCTGTTAGTTCGGATGGCTTGCGTACCCATGCCGGTTTAGTATCGTTAATGATATTATCTTCGTCGGTATCTACGTATTTACCGTCTTTCCATTCTTGTTTTTTGCCGAATGCTATAGGAATTGGCAGGAAGCGGCAATATTTTTTCAATAGTCCGCTGATCTTATCATTATTAAGGAAATCCTTGTTTTCGTCGTCAATATAAAGGATGATGTCGGTTCCTATATCATCTTTAGTCGTCTCTTCCAACGTGTATTCGGGATTTCCTTCACAGCTCCACTTCATTGGTACAGCGCCTTCCTTATAAGATTTCGTGACGATCTCTACTTTCTTTGACACCATGAACGTAGAATAGAAACCTAAACCAAAGTGCCCGATAATAGAAGCCGCGTCGTTTTTATATTTCTCAACGAATTCTTCGGCGCCCGAGAACGCTATTTGATTGATGTATTTATCAATCTCTTCGGCAGTCATACCGATACCACGGTCGCTGACTGTAATCGTTCCTGCTTTTTCATCTATCTTTACGTGGATAGTCTGGTCGCCCAATTCTCCTTTGAACTCGCCGACAGAAGCTAATGTTTTAAGCTTTTGTGTCGCGTCTACCGCGTTAGATACGATTTCACGTAAGAAAATCTCATGATCGCTGTACAAAAACTTTTTAATAATCGGGAAGATGTTTTCACTCGTAACACCAATGTTTCCTTGTTTTGCCATATCTATATATCTTTTATAATTATAATAATGTCTGTTTTTTATGATCGCTTACTTAATATCAAAAAAAATGCCAGACACTAGGTGCCTGACATTTTGTCTTTTATTACTATAATTACCCTTTTGAGGGGTTTAGTTT
>DAMCDT010000069.1:0-11426 GCA_032058265.1 Tannerellaceae bacterium | reverse complement strand
TTATTTTCCTTCTTCAATAGCCGGTAAACGGGTTACCTCCGTTGTGAGCTTTTGCCCTTCCGCATCAAAACCGACAAGTATGATATCTCCTTCGTTCACCGAAGCTTTAATGATCATTTCTGCCAATTCGTCTTCCAGATACTTCTGTATTGCTCTCTTAAGAGGCCGTGCCCCGAACTGAACATCATATCCTTTAGAAGCGATGAAGTCTTTAGCTTCTTCGGTAAGTTCCAATGTATATCCCAGTTTCCTAACCCGGTCGTATAAACCTTCCAGTTCAATATCGATGATCTTGTGGATAGATTCTTTATCTAACTGGTCGAACATAATGATATCGTCGATACGGTTTAAGAATTCAGGTGCAAAGGCTTTATTCAATGCTTTCTGAATAACTCCGCGGGAATAATCTTTATCTGTTTCATCAGCGCCACGAGCCTGGAAACCAACGCCACGGCCGAAATCTTTTAATTGGCGCGTACCGATATTCGATGTCAATATCAGGATGGTATTCTTGAAGTCGATCCGTCTGCCGAGGCTGTCGGTTAAGCGGCCTT
Source organism: Tannerellaceae bacterium (assembly GCA_032058265.1). Taxonomy (GTDB): domain Bacteria; phylum Bacteroidota; class Bacteroidia; order Bacteroidales; family Tannerellaceae; genus DFXE01. The sequence goes on along the minus strand of DAMCDT010000069.1, from coordinate 10,872 downwards.
CGTCCAATACCTGTAAAAGGATGTTGAACACGTCGGGATGTGCCTTTTCAATTTCATCCAGCAATACAACAGAATAAGGTTTACGGCGTACTTTTTCCGTCAACTGCCCACCTTCTTCGTAACCAACGTACCCCGGAGGAGCTCCGATCAATCGTGATACCGCGAACTTTTCAAGGTATTCACTCATATCGATTCGTATCAATGAATCTGTCGAATCAAATAAATACTCCGCCAGCTTTTTCGCCAAATGTGTTTTACCCACACCCGTCGGGCCTAAGAACATAAACGTTCCGATCGGTTTATTAGGATCTTTCAATCCCACACGGTTACGCTGGATAGCTTTAACGATCTTCGATACCGCTTCATCCTGACCAACCACTTTACTTTTCAGCACTTCGCCCATTTCAAGTAACTTCAGGTTTTCTGCTTTGGCAATACGCTGAACCGGTACACCTGACATCATGGCAACAACTTCTGCTACCTTTTCTTCGTCAACAGTTTCACGGTGTTCTTGTAATTCCTGTTCCCATTTTGCTTTGGCTGCTTCCAGTTGCAGCAGGAACTGACGTTCTTTATCACGGAAACTGGCTGCCAATTCAAAGTTCTGCGACTTAACCGCCGCTAATTTTTCCGCCTTCGTATCTTCTATTTTAGCTTCAAGCTCTTCGATACTTTTCGGCACAATTATATTGGATATATGTACACGTGATCCGGCTTCATCCATTGCGTCTATCGCTTTATCGGGGAAGTTACGGTCGCTGATGTACCTGTCTGTCAGGTTTACACATGCTTTTAAAGCATCATCGGTATAGATAACATTGTGATGTTCTTCGTAACGCGGTTTAATGTTCTGAAGAATCTGTAATGTTTCTTCGGCTGTTGTAGGATCAACGATTACTTTTTGGAAACGGCGTTCCAATGCACCGTCTTTTTCAATGTTCTTACGGTACTCATCCAACGTCGTCGCACCAATACATTGTATCTCACCACGCGCTAAAGCAGGCTTCAGCATGTTGGCGGCATCCATCGATCCGGAAGCAGAACCTGCACCGACTATCGTATGTATTTCGTCGATAAACAAAATGATGTTCGGGTTTTTTGAAAGTTCATTCAATATCGCTTTGATACGTTCCTCAAACTGTCCGCGGTATTTGGTGCCGGCTACAATAGAGGCCATATCGAGGCTTATAACCCTTTTGTCGAATAATATACGTGATACTTTACGCTGAACGATACGAAGTGCCAGACCTTCTACAATGGCCGACTTACCTACACCAGGCTCGCCGATCAATACAGGATTGTTTTTCTTGCGGCGGCTCAGTATCTGTGCCAAACGTTCAATTTCTTTCTCACGCCCTACAATCGGGTCTAAACGGTTTTCGGCAGCGGCACGCGTCATATCTGTCCCGAAATTATCTAAAACAGGCGTATCGTTTGGTGATTTCGGCTGAGCGGCGCCTGAACCTGCTCCGCGTGACGACTCTTTCCTGGAAGAAAAGCTTTCTTCATCTTCTTCGTCATCATCGTCTGTAAAACCATCGGATATTTCATCAACTTCTTCGTATTCTTCCATTTGTTCCATTTCAGTATTACTTACCAGTTTATTATACACCGAACGATAGGTAATACCCGCGTCACCCAGCACTTTAGCTGCAACATTAAATTCTTCTTTCAGTATAGCCAGCAATAAGTGTTCAGTATCAGTTTCATCACTTTTGAACAAGCGTGCCTCCAGCATACTCATACGAAGTACACGTTCGGTGGTTTTGCTTATAGCTATTTCGTTTTCAGAATTATCGTCTATATCAAATGTGTTGCGGATATCTTGTTCGATCTTTCTTTTAATTTCGGGGATGTCGGCATTCAATTCATGCAGTAAAAGGATAGCGTTCCCGTTGCCTTCACGAATGATGCCCAGCATAAGATGTTCAGGACCTATGTAGCTGTTTTGAAGTCTTGCGGCTTCTTCATGGCTGAATTCCAGTACATCAATAAGCTTTTTTGAATAATTGCTTTTCATATCTATAATGATCTCCTTTGATTAAAAACAAAATTAATAATCTTTATTTATATAACATCAAAATCTATGCCAATGTTGATGAAAACCTATGAATATATGTTTAAATCAGACTAATCGTCTGGTTTTAATCTGATTATGCCTCTTGTCAAATAATGTACATGAAAGTATAATGCGATCTGCGTCAAATTATTTTTTTATGTGCATCATTATTTTTTATGTCGATATTCAAAAAATATTTTAAAAAGTCTGGTAATATTTTTCATTAATCGAAATATATTAATTTCCTTTGCGTTATAATTAAACAAGTGTTTAGAACAAACGTTTAATATGAAAATAAATACACTGGAAGTAAAGGAACGTATACTGGAAGTAGCGCGTGATTTGTTTATAAAGAACGGGTACAAAGGGACGAGCATCCGCGACATTGCTTCTGCTTCCGGCACCAATGTGGCAATGGTCAATTATTATTACCGGTCGAAATATAACTTGTTTGAGATCATATTCGAAGAGGCTTTCGCACGGTTGCAAAAGAAAATATTTACTGTTGTCGCTGAAGATCTTCCTTTTTTCGAATTGGTTGAATCAGTTATTGACTCGTATTATGAAATGCTGCTGGAATATCCGCAAATACCTATATTCATTTTGAACGAAGTCAATCAAAACCCGGCATCTTTATCCGCCCGTATCAGGGGATTCGATCCTCATAGCGTATTTTTAAGAATGTCGGAGCGGATAAAAGAGGAACAAAAGAAAGGAGTTATCAAAGAAACTCCGCCTATTGATTTCATGCTGAATATATTGTCCCTGTGTGTATTCCCTTTTATCTTCCGGAATTTGGGTTCAAACGTTGCTGAAGTCTCGCAAGAGGAATACACCGAGATGATTAAGTACCATAAACAATATGTAATTCAATTTGTAATTAACGCGATTAAAAAATAATAAACTTTTGCTTTTATGTTAAACGCTTAGTTTAATGGGAGGAGTCTGTCAAATGAAAGTCAAAAAGGATGTTTGTAGAATAGGGGTCGATGTGGGCTCTACTACATTAAAAGTAATTATTTTGGACGTAAATAAAGAAGTCCTTTATAAAGTCTACCGCCGGCATAAGGCGAACATTAACAAAGTATTTGCAGAAGAACTGAATACTATCATTCGTAAATTCCCCGATATAGATTTCACTATCAATATAACCGGTTCCGCCGGTATGGGTATTTCAGAACGTACAGGTATACCGTTTGTGCAGGAAGTTGTTGCATCCGTAGCAGTTGTAAATGATATGTATCCTGATACACATACATTGATCGATCTGGGCGGAGAAGATGCCAAAATGGTATTTTTCGAGGCAGGACGCCATCCGGATATCCGGATGAACGGTAGTTGTGCCGGAGGGACGGGGGCATTCATCGACCAGATGGCTGACCTGATGAATATTACCGTTGATGAGTTGGGAAAGGAAGCCATGAAATATGAAACGATCTACACTGTGGCCTCCCGTTGCGGCGTGTTTGCCAAAACGGATGTGCAAAACCTGATCAGCCGGAATATTCCGGCGCCGGATATCGCTATGTCGATACTCCATACGGTAGCCCTCCAAAGTATCACTTCATTGGCAAGAGGCGTTGATATTAATCCGAAGATACTTTGCATTGGCGGGCCTTTGACCTTTATTCCTGCCTTACGCGATGCCTTTAAAGATATATTGAAAGTAGATGATAAAGATCTGTTCTTGCCGGATAATAGCGAATATTTTCCGGCATGGGGAGCGGCATTATATGAAGAGGAAAGCACCATTATACTGGATGTTCCTCAACTGATTGAGAAATTGTCTGTAACGAATAATGAACGGAAAGACGTTCTTCCGGCGTTGTTCAAAGACGAAGAAGATTATAACCGCTGGAAAAAGAACCGTAAAATAACTCATTTGAAAAAACAACCTTTAGGAGAGCAAAAAGAGATCAACTGCTTTCTGGGAATTGACTCCGGTTCTACCACAACGAAAATACTTGTAATGGATGAAGAGGCGCACCTTATTTATACATTCTATGAAAAGAATGAAGGAAATCCGTTAAAGAAAGTGGTAGAAGGATTGAAACTGTTTTATAAAGAAGCCGAAGAAAAGGGCGTAACGGTTCGCATGCTTTCTTCCGCCGCTACCGGTTATGGCGAAGATTTAATCAAGTCGGCGCTGGGACTGCCTTTTGGAATTGTTGAAACGATGGCCCACCTGTCTGGCGCACAGTACGTCGATCCGGAAGTATCGTTCGTACTGGATATAGGCGGACAGGATATGAAGTCGATCTTTATACATGAAGGAATCATTTCGAACATTGAAATCAATGAGGCATGCTCGTCGGGCTGCGGATCATTCCTGCAAAACTTTGCTTCGACGATGAACATGCGTATGGAGGACTTCACCCGCGAGGCTTGTTTATCCAAAGCGCCTTCCGACTTGGGCTCGCGCTGTACGGTATTTATGAACTCCAAAGTGAAGCAATCTCTGCGTGAAAATGCCGGTTTAGGGAATATTTCAGCCGGATTGGCCTATTCAGTAATGAAAAACTGCCTGTTTAAGGTACTAAAGATGTCAAACCTTAATCATTTAGGAGATCATATTGTCGTGCAGGGAGGTACATTCCGCAATGACGCGGTATACAGGGCGTTGGAAACCCTTTCAGGCAAATCCGTCAGTTCAACCGATTATCCCGAATTAATGGGTGCGTTCGGGGCAGCCTTATACGCCCGGAAGATGTGGCAGCATAATAAAGATATTCCTGTTTTTAAAGGGAAAAATGCCTTACCGGATGTAAATGCTATCCAGACTAAAGAGCTTCATTGTAAAGGTTGTACCAATAAGTGCTCCGTACTAAGGTTCACCTTTGATAACGGCAACGTTTCGTATGCCGGAAATAAGTGCGAAAAAGTATTTTTCAGTAAGAACACGGCAAAAAAGAAAGGGTATAACGCTTTTGAATGGAAGAATGATTTATTATTTAACCATCCTGAAGAAACGGAAGCAAAGCCTATCGGAACAACAATAGGCATACCGCGTGTGCTGAATATGTACGACAATTATCCTTTCTGGCAAACCCTGTTTACGAATTGTGGGCTTGGAGTGGTGCTTTCACCGGAATCGACCTTCTCACTTTATCAAAAGGGAGTGGGAAGTGTTATGTCCGACAATATCTGTTTTCCTGCGAAGCTGGTTCACGGGCATATACTAGCTTTGATAGATCAGAAGGTCGACAGGATTTTTTACCCCATGATCCCGAAAGAGGAAAAGGAATTTGCGCAGGCTTCTAACTCATACAATTGTCCGGTGGTCAGCGGATATCCCGATGTGATCCGCAGCTCTATCGATCCGGAAGAGAAACATGGCATTCCTTTGGATAAGCCGGTCATCACATTCAGCAATGAAGTTGCCATGAAGAGGGCTTGCTTTGCTTACCTGAAACCGTTAGGCGTAACAAAGAGCGTCTTCGATAAAGCATTTGCAAAGGCTATTAATGAAAGGGATGCTGTAAAAAATACCTTGCGGGATACACAAAAAGAACTGCTTGATAAGGCCGTTAAGAATAATGAATGGGCATTCGTTGTAGCCGGACGCCCGTACCATACTGATCCGTTGATCCATCAAAAAGTAGGGCAAATACTCACTGACCTGGGTGTCCATGTATTTACCGACGATGTTTTTCGTCAGCCGGAAAGCAAAGGCTTCAACAATTTAAAGATCGTGTCGCAATGGTCGTATCCGAACCGTGTGGTGCAGGCTGCGATGGAAGTCGCCAAGCTCCCGCAAAACATTCAGTTGATACAATTAAACTCATTCGGCTGTGGACCGGACTCATTCTTTATGGACGAGACGGGCGATATCCTGAAAAAGGCCGGTAAGAATCATACCGTTTTACGTATTGACGAGATTGCCAGTTCTGGGTCGATCCGGCTGCGGTTACGGTCGCTTATCGAATCGTTGAAGACTTCTTCTCCGGTTGAAGTAAAAGACACATCCGATTACGTAGGTTATGCATCTTCTTTCACGAAAGAAGATAAGAAAAAAACGATCTTAATCCCCTGGCTTGCCGACTTCTTCTCGCCGTTTGTTCCTCCAATCGCCGAGCTTGCAGGTTATAAAATGGTGAATTTGCCTAAATCGTCAAAAGCTTCTGCCGACGCCGGATTAAAATACGGCCATAATGAAGTCTGTTATCCTTCTACGTTGATCCTGGGAGATATCATCACCACGCTGCAATCCGGTAAGTATGATCTGGACGATGTTGTCGTTGCCATAACACAGACAGGCGGTCAATGTCGGGCAACGAATTACCTGAGCCAGATCAAATCCGGTCTTCAGAATGCGGGATTTTCACATATACCTGTTTTGGTGGTGTCGTCCGGCGAGGTATTCCAAAACGATCAGGAAGGCTTTACATTCCCATTGCTTAAATTTGTGAATGTACTGGTTTACACACTTCTATATGCTGATGCTTTACAACAGATGTATAGCGCTACCATAATCAGGGAAAAGAAAAAAGGTGAAACGCAGGCGCTTTTCGACTTTTATATTGCCCAGGGTATCGAAGCGGTTAAGAAAAATGACCATAAGATCGTACTCCGCCTGATGGAACAAGCCGTCGCCGATTTCAACCAGCTAAGTATTTATGACAGGTCATACACGAAAATAGGTTTGGTGGGCGAGATATTTGTAAAATATAATAACTATGGCCAGGCACATATAACCGAATGGCTCCGTTCAAAGAATATGGAAGTGGTAACACCTCCGATCATTGATTTCCTGATGCAATACTTTGTAAACAGTGAAGTGAACATACGGAATAATGTAAGCGCTAACAGCCTGTTCCAACGATTACTACGTCCGGCGTTCCTGAAGTTCCTCAACAAACGGATGGATGCTATCGAAAAGATAATGAAAAACTACCGTTTCTTTGTACCGGCAGAATCGATATTCAAGAAAGCGGAGTACGCCTCTGAAATATTAGACCTGTCGAATCAATTCGGTGAAGGCTGGGCAATCGCGGCTGAAGTGGCCATTTATGCCCGCCAGGGTATTAACCGCGTAGTCTGTGTACAACCATTCGGTTGCATTGCGAACCACGTCATTGCAAAGGGCATTGAAAAACGTTTAAAGAAATGCTATCCGGAAATGAATTTGTTGTACCTCGATATCGACGGTGGCATGGCAGAAGTGAACCTGCAAAACCGGTTACATTTCATCATGTAGATCGCCAAAGTCATCTTCCAACGTCTTAGAGATTTTATCGATATTAAGGCTTCTTGCCATAGCATTGAAAATCTCTTTGTAAGCACCGTCCTGATGATATAGTTTTTCGTGCGTGCCGGATTCGGCTATCCGTCCGTTTTTCATCACGTAAATACTGTTGGAATCTATAATTTGCGAGATACTATGCGAAATGATGATCACCGTCCGGTCTTTTTTAATCGCATCCAGACTGTTTTTAATCTGTTCGGTCGACACGGCATCTAAGCTGGCTGTCGGTTCGTCGAGGAAAATAATCGGAGGATTCTTAAGAAACATCCTGGCTATCGCTATCTTTTGTTGCTGTCCACCCGATAAAGCAAAAGCGGAAGTTTCGTATTGTTTCGGAAGCAACATGATCTGGTCATGAATGTACGACTTTTTTGCGGCCTCAACAACCTGTTCATGTGTAGCGTTGGGGTTACCGTACCTGATATTTTCGTCGATTGTTCCATTGAATATATGGTTCTTTTGCAGAACAAGACCGATATGTTCCCGCAAAAAGGTGGTGTCATATCTATCCAGTGATACGCCATCCAGCAGGATTTCTCCTGAATCGGGATGATAGAACTTGTCTAACAAATTAATTAATGTACTCTTTCCGGCTCCCGAAAGACCCACTAACGCGGTGATCTTATTGGGAAGGATTTCCATATTTATGTCATACAATGTCGGTTCTTTATTATCCGGATAGGTGAAATTGACATTTCGTAATTCAAATTTACCCTTAATAGTGTCCGGTTTGTAAGTTCCGGATTGTTCCGTTTCGTGATCGGCTTTCAGGATATCGAAAAATCCTTCGGAATATACCAGTGCGTCATTCATCTGATCATAGATACGATGTAGCTGGCGGATGGGGGCGGATACGTTATTGAACAGCATGATGTGAAACATAATCGCACCTATTGTCATCTGGCCGCTTAATACAAGGTAGGCAGTTAATATGATAATGATAACCACTCCGATCTGTTCGACAAAACTTTTTAGGCCGTCAAAGATAAAACTGACCTTGCGGGTTTTCATCTGGGTGTCGGTCAGGTCGTTCTGGAGCCCCATTTGTTTATTACCTTCGATACCTTCACGGATAAAAGATTTGATCACCATGATCGAATCCAGTATACTTAATATTCCCTGGCTTTTGTTTTCCCTTAGTTCCCTTATCTTAACCCTTGCTCCTTTTATCTTCTGTGCCTGGCGCATACTGACATAGAAATAGATCGGAACGATGCACAAGCCCACCAATCCAACGTAGAAGTTTGCGTTAAACATCATAAATAACGCCACGATGGCATTGGCAAACAGTGGCAGGATATCGATAAAGAAATTCTGCACCATACGGGTAAGGCTTTCAACGCCACGGTCGATACGTGTCTGAAGCTTGCCCGGCTGATTCCCTCCCGAACTAAAAAACGCCAGGCGGTATGTAAGTACTTTTTCAATAACGGCCTGTGCAAGATCGCGCGAGATGTAAATCCTTAATTTTTCGCCGTAAAACTTTTGTCCGAACTGGATAAATAAGTTGAGGACTTCTTTACCAATTAATATAACGGAGATAATAATCAGAATATTTAATCCTTCCCTCAATCCCTGATGCGCTATCAATAAAGCATTGATCTGGTCGACTGTATATCGCAGAACCCACGCATTGACCTGGGCGGCAAATGAACCCACCAGCGTTAATAACAGCGTTGCAATAACCAGCCAACGGTATGGTTTTACATAAGGATTTAAATTTTTGAATAGTTGGATTAAGGACATCTTTTCTTTTTATTTAAAACAGTTATCAGATTATTTGGTTGTTTGGTTTTTAAAATCAGCCAATATAAAGATATGATAAAAGTAAAAAAGTTTAATGTAGCCTTCAATTAAATTAATTTATTAAACACGGAGACACAGAGACACGGAGGATTCTATTATTGATAATAAAAATCCTCCGCGTCTCAGTGCCTCCATGTTTGGAGTTTATATAATCGTTTCCTATGTCGGTGATGCCCGGCCTTATTTTTTAACCCATACAGCAAGATTACCGCCTTCAACAGTAAAATTACCGTTGCCGTTCTCGTCAATCGTTACCTCATCTTTTATATTACCTGTAAATTCATACCATACTTCGCCTTTACGGTCTTTGCCGACATTCATCATTTTGTTGCCGTTATCGCCCGTCGACATCAGGAAAGCTAATCCTGATCCCGGATGGCCGTTATCACCCATACGTACGAATCCGCATACATTCCCATGGTCAAAGTAATCGATTTGTTCACCATAAGCATACTCCTGGCGTGCTTTCATCAGGATATTAATAATAAGCTGGTGCGGTGATTTTTTTCTGCCGATACTATAATAATCGCCATAAAACACACAAGGATATCCTTCTTTCATCAGTAGGATCAATCCGTATGCCAATGGTTTGAACCAACTTTTAACCTGTGATTCCAAAGAACTTCCCCATTGAGAGTCATGGTTATCTACAAAAGTTACAGCAAGATCGGGGTGAGTTGAAACGAGTGTGTCATGAAGGATTGTTTTCAGGTCGTAGTCCCTGCCATGTGTCGAGGCAAGATACATATTATAGTGTAAGGGAACATCAAAAAGATCTACTTTATACTGTACTTTGGCCAGATACCCTTCCAAAGAATGGATATCCTTTTTCCAGTATTCACCGACCGCATAAAAATCTTTACCCCTGTCAGCCCGTATTGTATCGAGAAAGAGTTTGATAAATTGATCGTTGATATGCTTGATCGCATCCAGCCGTACACCGTCGAGGTCTAATTCATTTGTTACCCAAATACCCCATTTTTTCATTTCTTCCACTACTTCCGGATGATCGAAATCAATGTCTGCAAACATCAGGTAATCGTAATTTCCGTTTTCGCTGTCCACTCCCTGAGCCCAGCTTTTCCCATCCCCTTGAATCTGGTATATGCCATTTTTACCATTTGCCTGGTTAAAATCAGTACCGGTAAAGTGATACCAATGCCATTTGAAGTCCGAATATTTATCTCCACGGCCCGGAAAATCAAAACCAGTCCATCCTTCTATTTCGTAAGCATCAGAGATTTGTTTTTTCCGTTGATTCGGATCGACTTCCTTGACCATAAACTTTTCGGTAAAATCAGCTCCGGCTTTATGGTTCATCACTGCATCGAAATAAACGGATATCTGGTTTTTGTGAAGTTCATCAATAGCTTCCTTCAATTCTTTCTTGGTACCGTATTTAGTTCTTACGCTTCCTTTTTGATTGAATTCGCCTAAATCGAACAAGTCATATATACCGTAACCAACATCTTTAGGATTAGTTCCTTTACACGCGGGTGGAATCCATACCGAAGTAACACCCACTTCATGCAGGTGTGCCGCATCCTCTTTAAGTTTTTTCCAGAATTTTCCGTTCGCAGGCAGATTCCATTCAAAATATTGCATCATTACTCCATTCTTCATATTCCTGTCTCCCTTATTTTGTTATAAAAAAATACCAATAAAAATGAATTCTTATTGGTATCTTCTTTAATTTATAAAATAGCTTAATTCTACTTTTCTAAAATAAAAAGTTCAAAACCATTTTGTCATATCATTGATT
>DAMCDT010000068.1:11801-13661 GCA_032058265.1 Tannerellaceae bacterium | reverse complement strand
CCGTATGACGTTAAGGGAAAGTGATCCCATACGTTTTCCCGCATATTCGAAGAATAATGCCGTAAACGTCCAGGAAACCGCTACACCGAGCGCGATAAGTTCACCTGTGTACATTCTTATCAGAAAGGATAATCGTTTGTAGTATTTGTAATGAAGTCAGGGCCTGCCGGAGCAATCGGCGGCAAAGGTTCAGCGCTATTCATTCCGGATGTAAACTCGCGTATGGCAATGTCTTCATCAACGTTCATAAATTTGGCAAATTCACTCTTGAAACGCAGGCGTACATCCCCTGTCGCACCATTACGATGCTTGGCAATGATTATTTCGGCCATACCGATTAAGGAATTTCCCCGTTCATCTTCCGTAATTTTATAGTATTCAGGACGATGGATAAAGCACACCATATCTGCATCCTGTTCAATTGCACCCGATTCACGGAGGTCGGCCAATTGCGGACGCTTCCCTTCGGCTCCCTGCCTGTTCTCAACACCACGGTTAAGCTGCGATAGTGCAATGATCGGTATATTCAACTCTTTTGCCAGGCCTTTTAATGAACGAGAGATGTTACTTACTTCCTGTTCACGGCTTCCGAAGTTCATTCCGCTGGCGTTCATCAACTGAAGGTAGTCGATAATAATACACTTAATATTATGTTCACGAACCAACCTGCGCGCTTTCGTCCTTAATTCAAAAACGGAGAGGCTGGGCGTATCATCTACGTAGATCGGCGCGTCGTACAGGTCTTTCAGTTTAAAATCCAATTGTTCCCATTCGTAATCTTCCAGTTTACCGCTCTTTATTTTTTCCCCGGTAATCTCTGTTACATTTACGATCAGACGGTTAACTAACTGTACATTGCTCATTTCCAGTGAAAACAAAGCAACGGGCGTATTGTAATGCATTGCCATATTCTTGGCCATCGATAATACAAAGGCTGTCTTTCCCATCGCCGGACGAGCGGCAATAATGATTAGATCGGAGTTCTGCCATCCGGAAGTCATCTTATCCAATCCATGAAAACCGGAGTGTAATCCACTTAAACCTTCTTTTTGTGCGGCAGCTTTTTTCAACAGATCGATCGCATCCTTGATAACCGGATTGATCTGTGTAACGTCTTTCTTTACGTTTCGTTGGGATATTTCAAACAGTTTGCCTTCCGCTTCCTGCATCAGATCGTCGACATCTATTGTTTCGTCGAACGCTTTTCCCTGTACGCCTGCAGTAAAAGAGATAAGTTCCCTTGCCAGGTATTTTTGTGCTATAATACGTGCATGGTATTCAATATGCGCGCTGCTGGCTACTTTGCCGGTAAGTTGTGTAATATAGAACGGTCCGCCCACTTGATCGAGCTCACCACGCTTTTTAAGCTGTTCGGTAACCGTCAGCATATCGATAGGCCGTTGATTAATAGCAAGGTCGACAATAGCCGCATATATCATTTCATGTGATTTTTCGTAGAAGCACTCCGGCTTAAGTATTTCACTTATTAATGAATAAGCATCCTTTTCCAGCATTAAAGCGCCTAAAACAGCTTCTTCCAATTCCCGCGCCTGTGGTTGTAATCTACCCATTTCTGGCACAATTACAGTCTTTTGTTTACTTCTTCCGCTATTATTATTCCTCTCGGCCATGACAGATTATTTTTTAGAGAGGTCAAATTTAGTATTTTTATTTTGGATATACATTGAAAAAATGACCTACATAAAAGTTAAGGGTTACGCCCGTCAGTTCAGAAAATGACGTAAGTAATTTCCTCTCATACTAGACAAACTGTCCGGATAAGAGGAACTCTTTAAGGCTATAATCTTGGAATAAGAGGTTATAGTCAGAGACTTAATATTTTCTGCTATACTACTTTAG
>DAMCDT010000068.1:6527-11791 GCA_032058265.1 Tannerellaceae bacterium | reverse complement strand
ACTTTAGTATCTTTATTAAAAAGCTGGTTAATAATATATTACCGGAATAGGCATAATTTCTTTTTTACCTTCGTTCATTTTATCAGCCGATTCTTTTTTCGATGAATTTCCCTTTTCTAATTCCTGATTTAAATAGTTTAATTTTTTTAATGGGGTGATTTTTGGGAGCAGCATTTGTCCAAGTAATCCGCGATGCTCACCTATGTACTCGCACAAGACGGTGTTATCCTTCTGAAATATGCGATAGGTTTGATTTTTACCATCCACCATGATGTGGATCTCATTTTCCCAGATGTCAACAGACGTTTTTAAACCAAAAGAAGTTTCTTTCATTACCACTCTTTTTAAGTTGTGGTTGTCATGTGTTACATTCGTGACCCATTCTTCTGAATGTAGAATTTCTTCAATGATCTCTGGCATTTTTTCTTTAATTTCAAATTGTATTTTCATGTTCGTTTGCCTGCCCGTCAGGACTTACTAAGGTTACCAGGTTCTTAATTTGTAATAATGGGGCTTTATTATATAACAAAATAATAGGTAAAATTGTTTACATAAAGTATATTAATTAATCATAACTTTCTACCTTTGCCAAAAACTCGGAAAAGTATGCCATCCAAAAATGAAATTATCTTTATCAATATCAGCGGTGTAGACCGTCCCGGAGTAACTGCCGCACTTACAGAGATCTTAGCTAAAAGGAACGCCTTAATACTGGATATAGGCCAGGCTGATATCCATAATAATCTTTCCCTGGGAATATTATTTCAAAGTACGGAAGGAGATTCGGGCGATATTCTGAAAGACCTGCTTTTCAAAAGTTATGAACTGGATGTAAATATCCGTTTCAATCCTATATCTGATGAAGACTACAGCAAATGGGTCAGCCTGCAAGGTAAGAACCGTTATATCATTACGATACTGGGGCGTAAACTTACAGCTAAACAAATAGCCGGAGTATCTCGTATTGTTGCAGACCAGGGTATGAACATTGACGATATCCGCCGCCTTACCGGGCGTATTCCTTTGGATGAAAACCAACGGACACCTAAAGCAAGTGTTGAGTTTTCCGTACGCGGTACTCCGAAAGACCGGCAGCAAATGCAATTATCATTCCTGGAACTTTCCCGTGAAGTAGAGATGGATATTTCATTTCAGGAGGATAGTATGTTTCGCCGGATGCGTCGTTTGATCTGTTTTGATATGGATTCTACGCTGATTAAAACGGAGGTTATTGACGAATTAGCCGAACGCGCCGGAGTTGGAGAACAAGTTAAAGCCATAACGGAGTCGGCCATGCGTGGAGAGATCGACTTCTCTGAAAGTTTTCGTGAGCGTTGCGCCTTATTGAAAGGGCTTGATGTTTCGGTTTTACAGGAAGTAGCTGAAAACTTGCCCATTATGGAAGGGGCAGACCGTTTAATGCGTATCCTGAAACAAGTAGGGTTCAAAATTGCGATCCTTTCGGGAGGATTTACTTATTTTGGTAATTACCTGAAACAAAAATGGGGCATCGATTATGTTTATGCGAATGAACTTGAGATAGTTGACGGCAAACTTACCGGCAATTATATCGGTGATATTGTAGACGGTAAGCGGAAAGCGGAACTTCTGCGGTTAATATCCCAGGTTGAGAATGTAGACATTCGCCAAACGGTTGCTGTCGGTGATGGTGCTAACGACCTGCCAATGATCAGTATTGCGGGTTTGGGAATTGCTTTTCATGCTAAACCAAAAGTGAAAGAAACGGCGAAACAATCGATTTCAACCATTGGTTTAGATGGTATTTTGTACTTCCTGGGATATAAAGATTCGTATCTGGATGATGAATGTTAATTATTTAATTTATAAAGATATATGGTCAGACATGTAGTTATGTTCAAACTGAAAGAGTTTGATACACCAAACGAAAAAATAGAGAGATTACAGGAGATCAAAACGGCTTTGGAAGCGCTGATCGACAAAATAGATATTTTGCGCAAAATTCAGGTTGATTTTAATATAAACCCTGCGGAAACCTGGGATTTCATTCTAACTACCGAACTGGATTCATTGGAAGATGTCGAGAAATACGCCAATCATCCCGATCATGTAGCCGTATCGAAGAATCTGATTGGTCCGGTGAAAGCAGACAGGGCATGTGTCGATCATGAGTTTTAGGCTAATAGCCTTATTTGTGTGATATAACCCATTTTACGGATCTCACTAAATAATTCGGTATACGAAGATATTGATTTGACATTTACTTTGTAGGTAATTGTCGCTGTATTCTTTTCATAATTATTTTCATAAGAGACACTTACGATATAAACATTGTTGTTTTCCAATGTTTTTCGCATAGCACGTAAATCGGGTGTAGATGTTGAACAATGGATAGTTAGTATTTTATTGACTCCGTTAAGGAACATCCGTTTTTCTAACTTTTCCAAAGAAAGTAAAATAATTAGAGTAAATGCCGTAGTTATCGCTGCGGGAATGAACATCCCGGCTCCGACTGCCAATCCGATAACTGCCATTACCCAGATACATGCTGCTGTTGTCAATCCGTGAATGCTTCCATGACTTTGTATGATCGCTCCGGCTCCTAAGAAACCGATACCCGTAAGTACCTGTGCCGCAATACGTCCCGGATCTCCATTTAGGAAATTAGGATACGTTTGCGGTATCCATATAGAAATAAGCATGGCGGCTGCGGAACCCATACATATTAATGTGAAAGTCCGCATACCGGCGTCCCGCCTTCTTAACTGACGTTCCGCACCTACGATAGCTCCAAACACAAAACTTACGAAAAGCCTTAGTGTTGCTGTATAGGGTGTTACAGTAGTACTATCTACTATTTCATTAAGATATTGTATTAGCTCTTCAAACATATCGATTACTTTATTCCAGAGCAAATATAATTATTTATAAATTGTTATCTTTGGATTTTAATTTATTCAATAAGTAATTCCATCAAATGAAGATCATCACGTATAATGTCAACGGCCTGAGAGCCGCCATTAATAAAGGCTTTTGTGAATGGTTGGCTAATGAACAACCAGATGTATTGTGTTTACAGGAAACAAAGCTTCAACCGGATCAGTTTCCTGCCGATGCGTTTGCAGGAATGGGTTACCATATATATCTGTACAGCGCCCAGAAAAAAGGGTATAGCGGTGTTGCCATATTTACAAAACGCAAACCGGATCATGTGGAAACCGGCATGAAACTGGATCAATATGATAATGAAGGACGATTTATACGTGCTGACTTTGGCGATCTTTCGATCATAAGTGTTTATCATCCATCAGGTACAAGTGGAGAAGAACGCCAGGCTTTTAAAATGGAATGGTTGAAAGATTTTCAGGAATATGTGTTGAAATTAAGGGAATCCCGTCCCAATCTGGTCATTTGCGGAGATTATAATATATGTCACGAAGCCATCGACATACATGATCCCGTACGAAATGCAAAGAATAGCGGTTTCCTTCCGGAAGAGCGTGAATGGATGTCAGGATTCCTTTCTACCGGTTTTGTTGATTCTTTTCGTTACAAACATCCTGATAAGCAACAATATACTTGGTGGAGCTACCGTTTCAACGCACGAGCGAATAACAAAGGCTGGCGGATTGACTATTGTATGGTTAATGAAGCGTTGAAGTCGCGGATAACTGACTCTTATATCCTGAATGACGCCCTACATTCCGATCATTGTCCGGCAGTGATTGAAATAGTAGAGTAATAAGGTATTCCTGTTATTGTATGATTTTTTTCTGAAGTTATAATCTATTCGGTTATTAATGCTCCTGTTAGTTCGGAAACTGACTTATAGCCGAATCGATCGCAATATTCATTTAATCCGTCAATTATTTTAATGCTGGCAGTTGGGTCGATGAAATTGTAAGTTCCTATTTGTATGGCAGTTGCTCCTGCAAGTAAAAATTCTACGGCATCCTTCCAGTTACAAATTCCACCTAAACCAATTATTGGAATTTTTACCGCTTTATAGGTTTGCCATACCATCCGCAAGGCAATTGGTTTAATACATGGTCCGGAAAGTCCGCCTGTTATTGTAGATAATATAGGTTTTCTTGTCTCCGGATTTATGGCCATTCCGAGTACTGTATTTATTAATGAAACAGCATCCGCTCCTTCAAATTCGACAGTCCTGGCTATCTCTGCAATGTCGGTAACGTTAGGAGAAAGTTTTACAATAAGTACCTTCGGATAAACTTTGCGAACAGCCCGCACTACTTCGGCTGCTCCCAGGCAAGTTACTCCAAAAGCCATCCCTCCTTGTTTTACATTAGGGCAGGAAATATTCAGTTCAATTGCGGGAATGTTATCCAATCCGGCGATCTTTTCTGCACATTCAACGTACGATTCAATTGATGAACCACTTACATTGACGATCATGTGCGTATTATAATCCTTAATTTGCGGATAGATATGGTTTACGAAATAGTCTGCTCCTTTGTTCTGAAGTCCTACGGCATTCAGCATTCCGGAAGGAGTTTCCGCCATCCGCGGATATTTGTTGCCTTCGCGATGTTCAATAGTTGTGCCTTTAACGAATATACCTCCTAAGCGTTCAATATCCATGAAATCAGTATATTCCGTACCGTAACCGAATGTACCCGAAGCAGTCATCACCGGGTTTTTCAACTGTAATTTACCTATGTTTACTTTTAAATCTGCCATGTTAGTTTATCTATATTGAATACCGGTCCTTCCGTACATACGCAAACGTGTCCTTCTTTGGTGTTCTCTACACAACATAAGCAGGCGCCTATGCCGCATGCCATGGTGTTTTCGAGGGATACTTCACATGCAATCGAATTGAGAGCTGCGTATTTTGCTACGGCAACCATCATCGGTTTAGGTCCGCATGTATATATTTTATCGAAAGGGATGTCTTGCAGAATCGAGTGGCTGGTTACATAACCACTTTCACCGTGCGAACCGTCTTCGGTTGTCGTGTATACATTTCCAAACTTATGAAAATCATCCAGTTGCATAAGGTCTTCCTTTGATCGTGCTCCGAGCAAGAAGTTCGGCTGATAACCCTTTTCTTTAAGATATGCTCCTAAAAATAACATTGGAGCGGTACCGACACCGCCGCCGATCAATAAGATCTTTTGTTCTTTTGAATCAGGTAGCGTAAAACTATTACCCAATGGTAACATTATATTAACTGTTTCACCGGGTTGATAGGTGCTCATCGTTTTTGTACCGTCGCCAACCTTTTGGATTAGCAACCATAACTCATTGGTTTCTTTATCGAT
>DAMCDT010000068.1:0-6517 GCA_032058265.1 Tannerellaceae bacterium | reverse complement strand
GGCAGCATTTCCGGCAATTTATTTTCTGAAGTTAGTTTCAGCAGGCAATAATTAGCATGAAGGTTTTGATTAGCAGTAACCTTCATATCGAGCATGTACTTCTTCATATATGATTTTGAATTTCAATACAAAGATACATGATTCAGTTGTATGTACCCAATGGTTTAGGTCAGTCTTTCGTTGTTTTTTCTAAAGTAAAGTCCTCATAAGTATTATCTGCGTAAAAAACGGTTATTTTCTTAATTTTTACCGTCTCACTTTTTTGGATAATAAGTGATTCATTTATAGGTTGTTTAGTATCAAATAAGGGTGACTCAACTATCATTTCCTTACGATTTTCAGAAACATTCCGAACAACAGGCCGATTTTCGGCTATATTTGTAAACAAATCGGGCTCAATCGGGCTATTTCCCCGAACCATATTTCCTTTACCAAATAAAAGCCAGTCAGGATTTATATAATCAAACGTTTCTAGTATTTTCATAGAAACATCCAAACTTGGATTGTTCCTTCCTGAAAGTATGTGGGACATGGCGGCACGCTGTATACCGATTGTTTCCGCAAATTTAGAAGATGTAAGTCCTTCCCTGTTCATAATGGCTATAATTCGATCTTTCATATGAGATATATTATAAACGTATTAAATTGGCTGTCAATTTGACTGATTTGTTACACAATTGGATCAGATTGTATACATGAAACAAATATATACATTTAAATTTGAACACACAATATATATTTATAATAATATACATATACAAATGTTACAACCGCCAACAAATGTATCAATCAACAAATGTATCAATACTCTATTACTTAAAATAATCCATTTAACTTTTACTTTATTTAGTTTGTATAAATGATTGGTATTATGAAATATATATACTATTAAATGTACCTAAATAAGCAAAAAATAAACAAATGTCTCCCCTACTCTTTATGGATATTAATGAAATTCTTTAATGATAAAGATTAAATAAATGGACATAAGTAATTTATGTAATAAAAAACTTGATGTATAACATTTATTTGACTGTTTACATATATAAACGTAATAACATGCAAATATGTTGATATAAATGTAAATCGTTAATGTTTATAAATGTATCATGTTTATACTGTTGGGTTATTATATTTCTGTAAACATTTTGCCGATTCACAAACGTAAACGTATTGGTGTGATAAAAATAAATAATTAAGTGCTGGCTGTCAATTTGTCAATTGTATATTAACATATCCTTTTATTACCGATTAAACTATGAAATTCAGCCCTTATTTGTATACTATGATACGTTTGATTTGTAAAATCGGAAGGATTTAAGGGTATAAATTGAGCTAAATGGCTTATATGCAATAATATAAACCCAAAAAAGTTGTTTTGGTTTTCTTGCTGAATAGGATAATATCTTTAGTCGATATCAATTGTAAGATAAAAAAACGATGATAATAACAAAGAAAAGTGTATTACATCATTTCTAAAATGACGTACGATAAAATTGATCAAAAAGATAAACAAAATGGATACAAATATAAATGTTACTAATGCAATATCTTATAAAGTAATTCTTTTAGCAGGTCGGCATTCGAAGTAGATGGATTATCCACTCCTTTCGACATAGCATCGGTTGTTCGTATATCGCTGATCAGGTTAAAAACTTTCATGGCGTTATAATTTCTAATGCCAGTCATGTAATCTTTTACTTGGTATGGACTTCGCAAACCTAGTTCATTCATTAAGCCTTTTTCCGATTTATCTTTTGAATAGAAGCAGATCAATAGGTTAGTAAAGTAGTTAAAAATGACAGGAAGTGTCATTTGTATAGGATTATTTTTCGGATCTTTTTGAAAATAATTGATGATCCTGTTAGCTTTTAACACATCTTTTGAAGCTATCGACTTTAGTAATTCATAGTTATTGTATTCTTTGCTTATACCAATGTTCTCTTCAATTAATTCAGGGGTGATATGTTTTTGCCCTTCTTTAGGCATCAAAAGAGTCAGTTTTTCAATCTCTTTATTTACCCGGCTCAGATCATTACCCAGAAAATCGGAAAGCATTTGTGCGCCTTTAACGTCGATTCCTATTGCCTGTTCCCTTAGCATGGATGTAATGAAAGCCGGCATTTTGTAATCCGGAATTTTCTTTGACTCAAATAATATACCGTTTTTACCGGCAACAGTGGCTAGAGATTTTCTTTTATCAAGGGTTTTGTACTTATAATTCAGCACCAATATGGTTGAGCGTAACGGTTCTTTAACATAATTGGTCAGTAATTCTATATCTCTGACTAACTGGGCTTCCCTGACAACGACCAACTGATATTCAGACATCATAGGAAAACGGCGGGCTGCATTAATGATAGTTCTTACATCTGTATCAGCGCCATATAAAATGATTTGGTCGAAATCTTTCTGGTCTTCGGTTAAGACTGTATCTAATAATAAATCTGTGATTTTATCAATAAAAAAAGGCTCTTCGCCCATTAAGACATATACCGGAAGAAAGTTTCTCTTCCGGATATCTTTACATATATCATCAAAAGTATATTCCATTATTTTACCAACTGAAGCGGATATGACGAATGGTTTTCTTACCATCTATAATTTGTTGAAGCGCATCTATTCCCATATCTACATGGCGGTTAACGAAGTTTTGCGTTACCCTCTTATCACTTTCCTCCGTCTTGATCCCACCTTCCTGTAATGGCATATCGGATATCATAAGTAAAGCTCCGGTTGGTATCTTATTAGCAAATCCCGCGATAAGCAAAGTTGCAGTTTCCATATCGATGCCCGTAGCATGTGTTTTACGTAAATATTCTTTGAAATTATCGTCAAATTCCCACACACGGCGGTTCGTTGTGTAAACCGTACCCGTCCAGTAGTCATACCCATTATCACGAATGGCCGATGAAATGGCGCGAAGCATAGAAAAGGCAGGCAATGAGGGTACTTCAGGAGGTAGATATTCATTGGAAGTTCCTTCGCCGCGTATCGCCGCTATCGGCAAAACAAAATCACCTTCCTTGTTTACTTTCTTTAATCCTCCGCATTTGCCCAGAAATAACACGGCTTTAGGTTTAATAGCTGATAATAAATCCATAATTGTAGCTGCGTTAGCACTTCCCATCCCGAAGTTTATAATCATCATATCTCCATTGCACGCATTAGGCATTGAGCTTTTAAGTCCTTTAATTTCAACATTAAAATGCTCGGCAAACAACTCGACGTATTTGGTGAAGTTGGTAAGCAATATGTGAGCCGGAAATTCATCTAATCTCCGGTCTGTATAGCGAGGTAACCAATTCTCAACGATTTCTTGTTTTGTTTTCATAAATAACTAATTTTGTTGTTCAGTAGTCAGAGGAGTCAAAGGAGAGTTCAGGAGTAAAACAAAACTACTTAACTACTAAAGGAGCAAAGCGACTGATAACTCCTTAGACTCCTCTAACTACTAAAAGCTAAGACAAATATACTAATGCTATCATTAAACTTACCAAGATTTGATGTAAAAGTAACCGAAAAAGATGGGAAACGCCTGATATTCGACCCCCTCAGGCGGAAATATATTATACTTACTCCCGAAGAGTGGGTACGGCAACATTTTACTAATTACCTTATCAACGAGAAGAATTACCCGAAGGAATTGGTAGCCAATGAGCAAACAATTAGTTTAAATGGTACAACAAAACGTTGCGATACGATCGTATATAATCGTTTTTTAGAGCCTCTAATGGTTTTAGAGTACAAATCTCCCGCCATAACGGTTAAAAGGGCTGTATTCGATCAAATAACACGTTATAACGTATCATTACGTGTACGTTACCTTATCGTAAGCAACGGGTTACAACATTTTTGCTGTAAAATCGATTATTTAACCCAATCTTATACTTTCCTTGAAAGCATCCCCGATTACGGTGAATTGGGCAAATAGTCACTTTTGACTCACGATTGCATCCAAAGCCGTTGAGAAATAAGTAAATAACCCCTGCCAGTTGATGGCAATTTCATTAGAAGCATAAGAAGGCGTGACGTCCGCATAACATTCGTCCGGTATATCTGACGGATAGTTACAATTATCTTGTTTACCGGGGTTAGGCCCCCCTGCCAGAAATCCAGGTATTGGTTCTTTTATATCATCACTTACCGAAAGCCTGTGATGCGGATTTTTCGTACTATTTGTTCCATAGCCTGTTACATAACAATATCCGGTTGCGTTTCTGCCTAAGATATAATCCATATTATGAAGTGCTGCTGTCAGGTACTTATTATCATCTGTTAATTTCCAGGCATAAATAAATGTCATGCCTTGATTAGATGCCGCATCTGAATTGCATCCCCAAAAGAAATCCTTTGCGTCGCGTCCGTAAGGAGAATTATACGGTGATGTTTCATATCCCTGTAAAGCGCTATCGGCATAGTGCAATAGTTGTGCTTTCATCTTTTTGACCAACTCTTTTCCCCGTCCATCTAAATTATCAGCAAAACGAATCAACGATAAATTACCAAGTCCGCCAATATCGCTCCATACCGGCAATATATACCGGTCAGGTTGACATTGTTCAGCTATTTTCAGGTAATTTTGATCTTTGGTAGTGATATAGATCTCTACGGCTGCCCAAAAGAATTCATCCCTCGCATTATTGTCACCATACGTACCGGTGCTTATGGCAGGTTTATATTGCTTGTTCAATTCATCTTGTTTATAATACGCTTCCGGATTTTTCTTTGCCCACTCAAATGCGCGGCGGGCAGCATTGATCATTTTCTCTGAAAGTCCCGGATAATCTTGTTCAAATGTTTTATAGATGCGGGATGCCTGAGCCATTGAGGCGGCAAAGTCTAATGCTGCGGTTACTGATTTTGCTACAACATATCGTTGTTGTTTACATTCTGTTGGTTTGATAAATCCTTCGAATCTTGGCGTCGTAAGTTTATGGTAGACTCCTCCATCATTCGGATCCTGCATGGTAAGCATCCATGCAATGTTCCAATAGATTTCGTCTAACAGATCGGGTGTGTTGTTGCCACTTTCAGGTATATTTGTATTTTGACGGTCGATATATTCCGGGAAATCTTCATACAAAGAAAGTAATACTCCCAAAGTAAATCCTGAATTGACAATGTATTTATTGTAGTCGCCTGCGTCATACCATCCTTTAGTTGAAGAAATAATGGTACCTTCCGGCCTCACATCCGAAGCTGCAGATGCATGAATCATTACGTCATTGTCAGGATGTCCTGAAGGCCTGTTCCATATTCCGGCAAATTGCTCTTCAATCGGCATAGACATCCGTTGATAGTAAAAAGCTTTTTGCCCTGCCAACGCAATTTCTTTTAATAAGTTTTCTTTGATAATGAAAGGACTTGAATATCCTATGGAGGGTATTTCGATCAGATATGAGCCTGGTGTTGTTAAATCATCAAATGATATAGCACATGTTTTTTTATCGGAAAAGATAGATGAGCGAACAGTTGAAATATTAGCGCTTTTTACTATTTCATTTGTTTGTGAATTTCGGATTTGATATGTTTCGCCAGCAACTTTTTCTGAGACGACAATAGCTATTTTTTCCTCAGTTGGATAAAATCCTAATTGATTGAATCGAATTAAATTACTAATCTTTTCTTGTTTTTGAGAACAAGCAGTCGAAGTGAATATTAATAATGAAAAGCACAAAGGTAGGAATTGCTTGTTTTTTCTGAATTCTTTAATTAACATAAGTCCGAATTTAAAGATTAAACACGGAAACAAACATACAGGTAATTATTTCAAATATAATTATCGAATGTAATTCATTAGGGTATTAAATGTAAAAAGTAAGAGGGATGATAAGAATAGTTTATTTCAAAAAAGCAGTTTTGTCCTTAATCAGGATAAGAGAGTCCACATGTTGAAATGCATCTTGTTGTGTTTCATAGTAAACAGATCTCTGTTCTTTAACAGGGATTTGTTTTGTTCCTTCCTTTTCATTATTAGTAAAAAGAGAAAAACCAAGAATTACTAGAAAAAAGGATAATATCAAAGGCTTCATATCTCTAAAAGTTTGTATTTATTACTTATAGATGCAACCCTAACGAAAAAAGCTGCACATTATTACAGGGAAAATAAGAAAAAGCGAAGAATTTATTAAGATTCTCCGCTTTTCCTTAATTCTGAGAATAATCTTTGTTATCCGAAATCGTCGAACATCAACATTTCAGGCGGTACACCTAAACTGTCTAGCATGCCCTTGACAGCATTTGCCATTGGTCCGGGTCCACACATATAATATTCAATATCTTCCGGATCATCATGGTCTTTCAGATAATTATCATGGATTACCTGATGAATGAAACCTACATAACCTGTCCAGTTATCTTCAGGACGTGGTTCTGATAAAGCTATATTAAATGTAAAATTAGGGAATTCTTTTTCAATGGCTCGGAAATCTTCTTCATAAAATATTTCTGCCTTTGAACGAGCTCCATACCAATAAGATATCTTACGATCCGTCTCTTTTAATGTTTTAAACAG
>DAMCDT010000067.1:13343-13781 GCA_032058265.1 Tannerellaceae bacterium | reverse complement strand
GAGATTTAGGGGGCTCTTTGATTATTTTTACTACCTTTGTTAGCCAAATAATAATACTTAGATTGCCTCGTAATGATACAAAATGAACTCATTGATGATTTAAAGTTGAAATGGAATCGCATACAGAATGCTATGCATGAAATAAATGCAGATGGATGTCTATTATCTGTTGATGTAAACTTATATTATACTACCGGACGTATATATAATGGTTATTTTTATTTACCGGCAGAAGGCTCTCCTTGGTTTTTTGTCAAACGTCCGAACGGATTGAAAGGTGATAGCGTCTTTTATATAAGAAAGCCTGAACAAATAAAGGAAATATTTGAAGAGCAGCATATAAAAATGCCGGAGAAGCTTTTATTGGAAGCGGATGAACTTTCATATAATGAATACGTACGTTTGCTGGCTGTCTTTAATCCAAAAGAAACGGGGAAT
>DAMCDT010000067.1:0-13333 GCA_032058265.1 Tannerellaceae bacterium | reverse complement strand
ATTGATGCGGACTTTACGTTGTATCAAAACCCCTTGGGAAATAGAACAATTCCGAATATCGGCTAAACAACATGCCAAAACATATTCAGAAATTCCTTCCTGTTATAAACCGGGAATGACGGATTTAGAATTTCAGTACGAAATTGAACAGCGGATGAGAAAGAACGGATCTATCGGTCTGTTCCGTTCGTTTGGTGCTAATATGGATATTTATATGGGTAGTGTCCTTGCAGGGGACAATGCCGAAACCCCATCCCCATTTGATTTTGCATTGGGTGGCGGGGGAGTGACTTCTTTACCCCTCGGCGCAAACGGGACTTTATTGAAAGAAGGTGTTGCCACTATGGTGGATATGGCAGGTAATTATACAGCTTATATTACGGATATGACCCGTATTTTCTCTGTTGGAAAGTTACCGGAATTAGCTTATCGCGCACATCAGGTTTCAATTGATATACAACAGGAAACTATAATTAAATCACGTCCGGGAACGTCATGTGCTGAGTTATACAATCTGGCTGCCGGTATGGCTGAGAATGAAGGATTATCAAACTATTTTATGGGAACAAAACAGCAAGCCAAGTTTGTAGGCCATGGCATCGGGATACAGATCAACGAGCTACCGGTATTAACGCCGCGTTCCAAAGAAGTCTTGCAACCGGGTATGGTATTTGCCCTCGAACCAAAATTCGTATTGCCGGGAATCGGGGCTGTCGGGATCGAAAATAGTTTCCTCGTAACTGATACAGGTATTGAAAAACTAACTTATGCGGAAGAAAATATTATTGATTTACTTTAAAGAAATACATTAAACTATTACACAATGAAAAGGACAATAACATGCTTGCTCTTATTGGCGGTAATGATCATACCGGCGAACGGAGCAGATGTAAAGAATGTCAAACCGGTAAAGAATGTGATCGTAATGATACCGGACGGAACATCTCTTGCAACAGTATCGATTGCTCGTTGGCTTCAATGGTATAACCATCCGGATATGCCTAAATTGAATATCGATCCCTATCTTTGTGGGACTGTACGAACTCACTCTTCCAACGCTCCTATCGGAGACTCCGCGCCAACCACTTCTTGTTATATGACAGGATATCCGAGCCGTACAGGATATGTGTCCACTTATCCGGTCAGTGATCCTGAAAATGATATATATCCCATGGATCCGTCTCGTGCTTACCAACCATTGACAACCGTATTGGAAGCCGGTAAGCTTTTACATAATAAAGCCGGAGGACTTGTATTTACCTGTGAATTCCCGCATGCAACTCCGGCCGACTGTTCGGCGCATAGTTATCGGCGGGGTAAATATGAATGGATCGCTCCTCAGATGGCACATAATGATCTTGCAGTTGTTATTGGCGGAGGGGTTTCGCTTTTATCAGAAGAGAGTGAAGCTTATCTGAAGTCAAATGGCTATTCTGTTTATAAGAACGATTTAAAGGGCATGCGTAATGACCAGTCTGATAAGATGTGGGCTTTGTATTGTGACAGGGAAATGGCGTATGATGTTGACCGTAACCCGGACGAAGAACCTTCTTTGGGGGAAATGACGCGTACGGCTATCGATAAATTATCTAAGAATGAAAACGGTTTTTTCCTGATGGTGGAAGGAAGTAAAATAGACTGGGCAGCCCATGCAAATGATCCTGTTGGAATGGCAACCGACTTTCTTGCTTTTGACCGTGCCTGCGGAGTGGCTTTGGATTTTGCCCGTAAGGATGGTGAAACAGCAGTCGTTATACTGCCTGACCATGGAAACAGTGGTATTAGTTTAGGCGTCCGTCATTGTGGAGGATATGATAAATTGACAAAGGACCAGTTATTTAATGCATTTTCTCAAATAAAATTAACGGCTGAAGGATTTGTCAGGAAACTGAATAGTGAGCCTGCTTCCGAAGTACAGAATATTTTCCGTGAATATGCGGGTTTCGAACTAAATGAGAAAGAATTGGAGGCGTTATATCATTGTAATGATTATAAAAATAGTCCGGTACCCGTAGAAGAACGTTCGGCAGAAGGCATCGAGCCATCCTTATATAGTGGTTTTCTTAACTCATTCATCTCAAAACTCATGACATCTAAAACCTGCTTCGGGTTTACTACCGGAGGACATACCGGTGAAGAAGTGTTTTTAGCGGCCTATCATCCCGATGGTGATATTCCTTTAGGGATGTACACAAATATAGAACTGAATGAATATCTGTGTAATTTATTTGGATTCACAAGAAATACTTTGGATGAATTGACAGGCCAAAACTTTGCCCGTCATACAGATGTCTTTAAAGACTATACCTGTGAAATAATACCTGCGGCAGATGAAAAGGCTTTTCCTACGCTGGTAGTGAAGAATAAAAAGAATAAGAAAAAGCAGTTAACTATAAAACCATTCACCAATATTGTCAAAGCTGGTCAAAAAGCTAATGAGGATGTTCGATTAAATTCGGTGATTGTATATGTTGACGAAAACAACACATTCTATTTACCGGAGAATTTAAATGAATACATGAAATAAAATAAAAAGCGGGGATTAATTTAATCTTCGCTTTTTTTATACATTTGTAATAACTACAAAGAATATACAGCATGCAGAGTAAAAGTTTAGTTTCCATTGATCAATGTTCCAAAGAGGATATTCTTCGTATTCTTGAAAATGCGGCTAAGTTTGAAAAGAATCCTAACCGGACACTTTTAGAAGGGAAAGTGGCTGCAACATTATTTTTTGAACCGTCTACCCGTACTCGTTTGAGTTTCGAAACAGCCGTAAACCGTTTGGGCGGACGTGTTGTCGGCTTTCAGGATCCATCTACCACAAGTTCTTCAAAAGGGGAAACATTGAAAGATACCATTTTGATGGTGAGCAACTATGTTGACTTGATTATTATGCGCCATCACCTGGAAGGTGCGGCGCGGTATGCATCTGAAGTAACGGACATACCGATCATTAATGCGGGTGATGGTGCTAATCAGCATCCTTCACAGACATTATTGGATTTATATTCCATACAAAAGACACAAGGGAAACTGACGGATTTAACTATCACTATTGTCGGTGACCTCAAATACGGGCGCACTGTTCATTCCCTGATAGTAGGTATGTCACACTTCAATCCGGTATTCCATTTTGTCGCGCCAGAGGAATTACGTATGCCGGACGAACAAAAGAACTTGTGTGACGCATTGAATATACCTTACACGGAACATACCGATTTTACGGAAGATATTATCAATAAAACGGATATCCTGTATATGACACGTGTACAACGTGAGCG
The DNA here is from genome assembly GCA_032058265.1 of Tannerellaceae bacterium. Classification (GTDB taxonomy): domain Bacteria; phylum Bacteroidota; class Bacteroidia; order Bacteroidales; family Tannerellaceae; genus DFXE01. The sequence goes on along the minus strand of DAMCDT010000067.1, from coordinate 10,049 downwards.
CTTTACCGACCTGGAAGAATATGAACGCGTAAAGAATGTATATATCCTGCGGAATGATATGCTGAAAAGAAGTAAAGAGAATCTGCGCATACTTCATCCTCTCCCACGGGTGAATGAGATTGATTATGATGTGGACGATAGTCCGAAAGCCTATTTTATTCAACAGGCACGTAACGGGTTGTTTGCCCGCGAAGCTATAATCTGCGAAGTTTTAGGTATAAATAATCTAATTTGAAGTTGTTATGACTAGCCAAAAGAAAAGAGAATTACAAGTTGCCGCCTTAGAAAACGGAACAGCAATAGACCATATTCCCCCCGACCAATTATTCAAAGTGGCTCATTTACTTGAACTGGAAAAGATGAATAATACGATTACGATCGGAAATAACTTTTACAGTAAAAAGATGGGGCGAAAAGGAGTTATCAAGATCGCTGATAAGTTCTTTGAAGAAGATGAGATCAACCGTATAGCACTGATTGCTCCCAATGTAATATTGAACGAAATCCGCGATTATGAGGTCATAGGCAAATATCCGGTTTCTTTGCCTGATATTGTAGTAGGCTTAGTAAAATGCAATAATCCGAAGTGTATAACGAATAATGAGCCGATGCCTACTCGCTTTGACGTTATCGACAAAGAAAAAGGCACCATCAAATGCCGTTATTGCGAACGTAAGATAAATAAAGAAGACATAATTATTAAATAATTGAAAGTTGAAATTGAAAATTGAAAACGATTTCTGAGACATTTTCAACTTTCAATTTTCCATTTTGAATTCAATTTGAATGAAATGAAAATTGACTGGAAGCCGGGCACGATGATATACCCTTTACCTGCTGTAATGATCACTTGTGGAAGTGATCCGTCCGAATACAATATTATTACGGCAAGCTGGGTGGGTACATTGTGCACAAACCCTCCGATGTGTTATATATCTATTCGTCCTGAAAGACATTCGTATCCTATTTTGAAGAAGAATATGGAATTTGTCATTAACCTGACGACTGAAGAACTTGCATTCCCCACTGATTGGTGTGGAGTAAATTCAGGGAAAAAATATAACAAATTTGAAGAGATGAAACTTACGCCGGGCAAAGCTTCTGTGGTAAGCGCTCCAACGATTGAAGAATCTCCTCTGTGTATAGAATGCCGTGTGAAAGAAGTGATGGCGTTAGGGAGCCATGATATGTTCATTGCTGATGTCGTCAACGTGCAAGCCGATGAGAAATACCTTGATCAAACGACAGGCGCTTTCAATATGGAACAAGCCGGTTTATTGGCGTATGTTCACGGTAAATACTATGGCTTAGGAGAGTTTATTGGCAAATTCGGATGGTCGGTAAAGAAGAAAAAATGAAATGAAAAAGTTTTTCTTCATATGGTTATTCACCCCTATGTGTATCCTGGCATTTGCACAAAACCAGGTGAGGGTAGAGGATAAGATATTCAATTTCGGAGCAAAAGTAGGGCTGAACTCATCATTCCCAAATATTAATGATATAACTATAAATAATCTGAAAGCTGAAAATGTAAGCGTTCATTATAAAGTAGGTGTTTTAGCGGCAGCTTTTTGCCGTATCAATATGGACAGGTTCTTTATACAGCCCAGTTTATCCTGGCGTTATTCTACCGCTGATATGAATTTCGATCTTCCGGTAGAAGAAGGATCAAACGAATCTCATGCTTATACCAACAGACTGACTTATAGAGAGCGTTCACTTGAAGCCCCTGTCTTAATAGGATATAAAATAGTTAACGACGGAGCTTACGGCCTGAGTTTCATGGCAGGACCTAATATAAAATACAATTATGATATTCACTATGTTTCAAATTATGCAGAATACCTAAGTGATAATACTCCTTGGGGAATTAGTATAGTTTGTGGTGTAGGGGTTAGTATTTGGCGTTTGTTCTTTGATGTAACATACGAATTCGGATTAAATCAGACAGATTCCGATTTTAAGAATTATGGTTCTAATGAGCCGACAGCCGTCGATATTACAATTGATAAACGTACAAATATGTTAAGCTTTTCTTTAGGGCTTCTTTTCTGATCCGACTCGTTAATAAAAGAGTTTATTTTCCACAGATATTTTTAAAAGGACAATAGGTACATGCTTTGCCGTTAGGCGTTTGTATAAAAGGAGTCGTTGAATCAAATATCATATCGAGGCAGTTTCGCAAATCTGTTTCAAAATCTGCTGAAAAGTCGGTAAAGTTTTCAACTAATTCCTTTTTGCGGCTATCGCTTCGTTTATATATTACTCCTTTAAAACTATCGTCAAATAGTTTACGCATGTAGTAGATAGTCGGTTGTATCCGTTTATTTGTTCCCTCGGGCAAACGGCTATACATCCAGGCATACATAAAGACTTGCATAATTGCTTTGGGACGGTCTTTATCTTCAATATCGAAAAGGCTGTAAAGGGTATTGAATGTATCTGTTCCGGCGCCACTCTTATAATCAATGATCCTTACAGTATCCTTTACTTCATCAATCCTGTCTATAAAACCTTTTAATTGAATGGAGGTATTATTTGACAAAGTTATCAGGCTTTGTATCCGTTTTTCCGATTCAATGTAGTGGAAAGGAGTTAATTTTCGGTCGTGATCTAATATCTTCTCCACATATTTGCGGATCATTTCACCAATTAAATAATTCTGTCCGGTAAGGGGGCGTATAATTTCAGTTTTGAAGAAAATCTCAGCAAAGGCCTGTGTAATTGATTTCGTTAGTAATGGCTTATCCTTTTTTATGAGTTTCAAAAGATCGGCGGTTACTATCTTTCCGCAAAGTGGTTGATATAAATCTTCCATTACTTTATGTAGAATGCTGCCGAAGATATTACTACCTATCATTTCATCTACTTCTTCCTCTTCTTCAACCCCTTCAACTGCAGAAAAATAAAACTTTAACGGACAATCCAAATATATATTTATAGCACTTGCTGATATAGCTTTTGCTCCTCCTTTATGGAAAATCAGGAGCCGTTCCATTACTGCATCTGTCTTCTCTATGATTATCGTACTGTTTTTTGAGGATGAGACATTATATACAACCAATTTATTATGGATAGGCTCTTCGTAATGATAATGTAATTGGTGGATAAACCGGCTCATTTCACCTGTTTGAAGTCCGTTGTTACGTGTATCATAAATTAAACTGACATGACTTGCCCTATGAAGCAAACGGTAAAAATAATATGCCGAGATACTATCCTGATGTTCGTATGTAGGTAATCCGAATCCCCGGCGAAGATTATAAGGTATAAAAGAATTCGATACTTTCTTTTGTGGGAATATTCCTTCGTTCATGGATAAGAATATAAGTCGGTCAAAATCCAAAGCCCTTGTTTCAAGTACTCCCATTATTTGTAATCCGGAAAGAGGTTCCCCCTGAAAAGGAATAGTAATCGTTTCTGTCAACCGTTTTAACAGACGCGAATAAGTATCTATTTTCATTACAATCTGTTTATTGAGGATCACTTCCTTTAAGCGGTTTACCGTTGTAAAGTAATGAAATATAAACTCTTGTTCTATATCGTGTATCCGTGCCGGTTTATCCTCTTCCTCTTTATTGATGGAAATTGCATGAAGAACTTTGTTTAATTGTTCCAATACTTTGATTAAGTAATCAGATAATTCATCAACCGTCTCAGCAGGAGAGAATATGAACCCTAATAAAGTTGATTTATCTAAATCGGCAGCATCAATAAATATCTTATTATAGTTGGTTATATCCTTTATTAAAGTGGAAATAACCTCTTTATTTGTCGATATGATGTACGGATGATTTAATATAGGCAACACATCACGGTAATAGAATCGGGGCAGACGGTCAATGTACCGGATATTCTTTTGTAAAGCCAGGATATAATCGATCAATGAAGCCACAGGAGTACCTACCAATGGATATCCCATTGTTACATTGATCTTCTTTATATGTTCGGGGATTGCATGTAATACAGGGATAAGCAAATGTTCATCGGGTAATATGATTGCAGTCCGTAAAGCTTCGTCGTCGGTCATTTCTTTTTCCGGAAAGAACTCATTTAGCAAAGTATAAACTTGCTTTGCCTGGCCTATACCGGAAGGTATGCCAATTACCTCAATATTAGATGTGGGCGGCTTTAATTCTTTAGGCAACTCTAATAAAGAGGGATACATCTTTAAGTTACGCTCAATAAAATACGACGCTTTATTATCAGGATCTTTTACTTTATCGGACGAATAATCCCAGTAAAAGTCAGCAATTCCGCGTTTCTGTAATTCAGTGAGCAGTCGTTCTTCTACAACGGACAGAGCGTTGAGACCGACGAAGATAATCTTTGTGTAGGGCAATTCAATGGAATCATCCTTTTCAAGGTGTTCCACAACTTCACGAAAGATCATGCCTTCATATCCTTTTTGTTCTAAAGAAAGAGTTTGTTTTAAGTCATGATACAGATCGTTAAGTATTTCCCATACAGCCCGGAAGCTTTGTTTATTCGGACTATCGTTATGAGGGAAAAAAGAGGACCAGAAAGAGCGGATAGCCGCTACCTGTTTTTCATTTAAGTAACTGAAATCCCCTTCCAGTTGTTTCGGGTCGATAACGTTCGTGAACAGCATACGGGCTTCCACCATATATTTATCCACATCATCGAAATCATTTAAAAGCATTTCCCCCCAGTAAAGGAATTCATCGAACGTTTCTACAGAATTACTTTTTTGTATATAAAGCGAATACAGAGTGAAAAGCATACTTATACGGTCGGCAGGCTGCTTTCCGCTAAGCTTTATAAACAGATCGTTGATTGTAAGGATAGAGGGTGAAAACAATGGTTTTTCAGAAACCTCCGCTAAATATTTACGGAAGAAAATCCCCGCACGGCGGTTAGGAAAAACGAAAGCAAAACGGCTCACTTTAGCCTTATATGTTTTATAGAAAAGGGATGCTAATTGATAAAGAAATGGTTGCATTCGATACTATTTGTTATGCAAACCTACATAAAAAAAGTCAGCATACATAAAGATGTAAACTGACTTTGCTATATTCTTCTTAACTTTTTGAGTCTTATGCAGGTCTCATTTTAAATTCATGTACTTCAATCATAAAAGTTATTTGCATAACTTATTAAAATCATGTACATCATTTTGGAAAATCTTATTTAGTAGGCGAATAATTTTTATTTAGGAAAACGATAAGCTCGGCGGTGATGTCATAAGCATCCTTAGCCAATAAGATATTATCTACTGAAGTATTGCTGAAAATCACCTGATAACTTCTGTCTTTATTATATATCTTTAATTGTGCCACTAGTGAATCACGCAATTGTTCATGCAACCGCTGTTGTTCGTCCAGTAATTCCCTGCTTAAGCGGGCATCCAATTCCTGTAAATCTTGTTGTTTCTTTATCAATCGGGCTTGTTCTTGTTCTGCACGTTCACGTGTAAGGAAAGCATTATTGTTGATCTTACGTTCAAAATCCTGCACTTCTGACTGAAGAGAGTTTGCCTGTTGGTTTATATTGAGGCGTGAACTTTCTTGTTTCTTCATTATAATTTCATTCAGATCCCTGTAATAATTATAATTAAGAAGTAACGAATCCATGTTGACATAAGCAATGGGTAATAAACCGGTCGAATCCTCTTCAGATGTAAAAGTTGCCCTTTGAGTATCGTTTGAATCTTTCTTTCCGGTAAAATGCAAAATGAACAAAATAAGGATAGCTACTGCAAGCACACCATTAATCACGTAATTAATATTCTTCATAAAGCTCAATTTAAATCTCTATATTATACTTTTGTTTTTTCAATTATTTAACCGCTCTTCCAAAGTCTTATGCTTTAGTTGTTCGGCGTGTTGAGTTCTAGCACAAAATATTCCTTTATCCGTTAATGCCTTATTACCTCCCACGTGCGTATTAGGAAATTCACCGTTTTTCTTAAAAAGAATCTTCACCGAAAGCAACAAGACGCAAATAAGAAGAATTATGATTGTTATCAATAATGTTGTAAGCATTTTCTTTATATTTGTGGACGCAAATATAAGAGTTTAAGTGATTAGATAGTATCTTTTTGATAGAATATTCAACTTTTTTTCAAAGCTACCTTTATATATTGCCGATTATTAACGTAAATACTAATGTCTATTAAACATTTAACGCTATGAACATTACAGACTTAAAACCCGGAATCGTATGGAAATTCTTCCATCAGATCACTCAGGTACCGCGTCCTTCCAAGAAAGAAGGTAAAATCATACAATATTTGGAAGACTTCGCAAAAGAATATAATCTGCCTATCAAAAAGGACGCGGCAGGGAATATTTTAATATCCAAACAGGCCACTCCCGGATATGAGAACCTTCCGGTTGTAATCTTGCAATCGCACATGGATATGGTTTGTGAAAAGAATAGTGATAAGGTATTTGATTTCGATAACGATCCTATCGAAACAGTAGTTGATGGAGAATGGCTTCGCGCGAACGGGACAACCCTAGGTGCTGATAATGGCATAGGAATGGCAGCCGAACTGGCACTATTAGCTTCGGACGATATTGAGCATGGCCCGATTGAATGTTTGTTTACTGTGGATGAAGAGACAGGACTAACCGGAGCAAAGGAGCTTCAAAAAGGTTTTATGACGGGAGAGATATTACTGAATCTCGATAGTGAAGATGAAGGAGAGATATTTATGGGTTGTGCAGGTGGTAAAGACACTCAGGCAGCGCTCTATTATGAAGCTCAGGCAACATCACCAGACCTTCTTTATTTCCGTATTGATGTGGATGGATTAAACGGTGGACATTCAGGCGGAGATATACACAAAGGTTTAGGTAATGCCAATAAAATATTAGTAAGATTCCTTTATTTACTAAAGAAAAACTTTGATTTTACATTATGTAGCATTGACGGCGGTAACTTACGGAATGCTATTGCACGTGAAGCCCATGCTGTAGTAGGATTAAAATCATCAGATAAAGAAGAGGTGCGAGCCATGCTGAACCGTTTTACAGCTGACATCGAAAACGAACTGAAACATGTTGATCCGAACGTAAGGATAATTATGCAATCTACAGATCAACCGGATAAATGTTTAGAGGATAAAGTGGCTGAAAAGCTTATCTATATGTTGCACGCTTGTCCGCATGGTGTGATTGCAATGAGCCACGATATAGAAGGATTGGTTGAAACATCTACAAACCTTGCTTCTGTGAAGATGAAAGATGGCGACAAGATCGTTGTAGGAACAAGCCAGCGCAGTTCAATCGAATCAAGTAAAGAAGCGATCGCCAATCAGGTAGTTTGTACTTTCTTATTGGCAGATGCTGTCGTTACACAAGGTGATGGTTATCCGGGATGGGCGCCAAATCCGGATTCAAAGATTTTGAAAGTAGCCCAGGAATCTTATAAACGCTTATTTAATAAAGATGCTAAGATCATGGCAATCCATGCAGGATTAGAGTGTGGATTATTCCTTGAAAAATATCCTTATCTGGATATGATTTCCTTTGGGCCGACATTGCGGGACGTCCATTCTCCGAACGAAAGGATACAAATCGATACGGTAGAACTATGGTGGAGACATCTGCTTGATCTTTTGAAAAGTATTCCTGCAAAATAAAATAGTTTTTATTACGTTATACAAAGAGGATGAATCTATAACGGTTCTTCCTCTTTTTTATTTACGAATTATTTCCATAATGAATAGACTGATTGTTCTGCTGATTATATTATTTACCATCCTTTCGATCGGATTGCCTTCGTGTAATGACATTGATGATAGTTATTCAACCAATCCGAACCATCTTCTGAGCTTCTCCATTGACACCCTTAGCTTTGATACAGTTTTCACAACGATCGGATCGACTACCGGACAATTTATGATATATAATAAGGCCAGCCAGCCATTAAATATTGAATCAATCCGGTTAACCAGTGACTCTAAAACGGGTTTTAGAATAAATGTAGACGGTAAAAGCGGAGAATCATTCAATGATGTCCGCATTCTGGAGAAAGACAGCATGTACGTTTTTGTGGAAGTAACCGTCGATCCGACCGGAAAAAATGAACCTTTTCTGATTGAAGATCAAATAGAATTTGTCACCAATCAAACAAAACAAAACATCATATTGCGGGCTTATGGACAAGACGCTACTATTTATAAAGGAGGATTTGTTATAGAAGAAGATGCCGTATGGTCTGCTGAACGCCCTTATCTGATATATGACAGTATTGTTATAAAAGAAGGAGTAACGCTTACCATCGAGAAAGGCAATACGATATATATGCATAACAGTGCAAAATGGAAAGTCCATGGCACCTTGAATGCAATCGGAACAATGGAAGAACCAATCACATTCCGTGGTGACCGCCTGGATAATTTACTTACAGAGCTTCCGTACGACCGCATACCTAAACAATGGGACGGGATCTATTTTGCTTCTACAAGCTTTAATAATCAAATGGATCACGTGATTATCAGGAATGGTGATTATGGTCTCCAATTCCAGCAGTCTGTACCTGATCAATTAAAACTGAAAATAAACAATTCCCAAATTACCAATATGGATTCCGAGGTTTTAAATGCTGTCAATTGTCACATTGAAGCGATTAATACAGAATTCAGTAATGCTAAAAACGAAATCGTTTCTCTTTCCGGAGGTGAATACCATTTTATACATTGTACATTAACAAACTACTTTAGGTTTTCGAGTGGTAGAAGCGGAATGCCTATCCTTGGATTGAGGAATTACACATCTATTGATAATAACGGTACTTCTGAAACGAAGCCGTTTCCTTTAAAGAAAGCCACATTTGAAAACTGTCTTATTGATGGTACTCTTTCATCCGGAACGGAGCCTTTGAAAGGCGAATTGACTATTGATGACCAGGAAGAAGAAGAACTGGACTTTCTGTTCAATCATTGTGCCGTTAAAACAAAGGAGACTGATGATGCCCGTTTCAATTCAGTTAGTTTCATCGTAGATTCATCTGATAAACCTGAATATAAGTCAATAGGAACAAGCGATAATAACTATCTTTTTGATTATCGCTTGGATATGAAAGATCCTTCGCAAAATCAAATGATAATAGGTAAAGCCGACCGGAATGTTTCGGAGATGTATCCGGTAGATCGTTATGGTATTGACAGATTTTCGAGCGAAAGCGGGCCGGACATTGGGGCTTACCAACATACAATCGATCCCGATGAAGAAGAATAACTATAAATAGATGTATAAAACCTTAACTATTGCCTTCTCTTTATTGTTTTGTTCTTTAGTAATAAATGGACAAACCAATTTCCGTGTCATGAGTTATAATGTAGAGAATCTGTTTGATGTTTACGATGATCCGTTGACCGATGATGACGAATTCCTGCCGACAGGAAACAGGCGTTGGACTAACAAGCGGTATAATCATAAATTACAACAAATCGCAAAAGTGATCAATGCTGCTGGAGAATGGGATACTCCTGCACTTATAGGGTTATGTGAAGTGGAGAACGATACGGTTATAACTCATTTGCTAAACCGAACTCCCCTCCGAAAACAATATTACCGGTATTGTATAACCAGAGGGTCGGACAAAAGAGGAATCAACGTAGCATTACTATATCAGCGGGATAAGTTCCGGTATATAGACCATCATTCCGTTCCGGTAAAATATAAGAAATCAAATGAACGCTTAACCCGGGATATTCTGCATATATACGGAGAAATAATTACCGGCGATACACTAGACGTTATGGTCTGTCATTTCCCATCTAAATACGGCGGAGAGAAAGAAAGTGAAGCCCGCCGGATGGATGCGGCAGTAACATTAAAGAGTCTGTGTGATTCCCTTATTAATATTCGTTCATATCCTCTGTTGATAGTAATGGGCGATTTTAATGATCCGCCGGAAAGTAAATGTCTGGCGCTGGTAACAGGAAACAATTTATGTAACCTGTTTACAGATTACCGATCCCAACAACCGAAAGGAACGCAGAAATACCGGGATAAGTGGACACAATTAGACCAGATAATTATCTATAATCGAATGTTGAATAAAGAGGCCAGGAT
>DAMCDT010000066.1:0-13795 GCA_032058265.1 Tannerellaceae bacterium | reverse complement strand
ACATTTTGTAAAATGGATGCATATCCTGTAGTCATTGATATAGGTACATCAAAAATCATATCTGTAGTGCGGTTAATATAATAATCCACATCTAAAGATACTTTATTAAATAAACCAAGTTCAAGACCAACATTAAATTTAGAAGTTTGTTCCCATTTTAAATCAGGATTAACAATTTGAATAGGTATCATACCCGGATTACCCAAATAATTATAGCCGAAACTATATAATCCTTTTTGTGGATACCAGTCTCTGTCTCTATTACCGGTATTTATTTCCTGATTACCTGTAGTACCATAACTGGCTCTAAGTGTTAAATTGCTCAACCACTCTTTTGCCGGGGCAATATACTCCTCGTTTATAATACGATATTTTGCTCCAACTGACCAAAACGAAGCCCATTTATTATTTTCTCCAAACTTTGATGAACCATCACGACGAAAACTACCGGATAAATAATAAAGGTCGTTGTAATCATATTCAGCATTTGCAAAAAATGAAGATAAAGCATAATTTCTTATCAATGTTGAAGCACTACTAGGAGTAGCTGCATTTTCAACAGTTTGAACAGCATCCGTCGGATAATTAGACCCTGACAAATAAGCATAATCAAGCTGGGCTTTTTGCATTTCCTGTCCGAGTAAAATATTTAGATGATGCAAATCAAAAGACCGCATCCAATTTAATGTATTCGTCCATGCCCATAAAGTTTGAGTAGTATTCCCTTCTTCACCCATCATGTTCATTTCATTGCCTTGGGGCTGTAGCATAGACCATAATCCAAATTCTTTTATGTTTTGATAATCTAAGCCGTATCTTGTTATAAAGGTGAAATTTTCCAGGAAATTAACTCTTGCCCATGGAGATACGTTTGCTTTGATTTGTTTTCCAATACTTTTATCGCCTTTTTCGCTTCTTTGGGCTACAGGATTATAGCCATTGTCTGTATTCATATTCCAGGTACCGTCAGCATTGTAAACAGGCTGAACTGGAAGCTGCATATATGCTTGAGTGATTGGATCGGAAAAATAACCTCCACCAGCACCATAATTCATTTTTGAATATGACGCAAATGCATTCAAACCAAAAGAAACATATTTACTTATCTCATTATCCAAATTTATTCTTCCGGAAAAACGTTGAAAATCTTTGCCCTTTACAAAACTGGTTTCATCATAATATCCTCCTGAAATAAAGAATCTTGTTTTTTCATTTCCTCCTGAAAGATCCAAATTGTAATCTTGTGTAAATCCATCACGGGTTACTTCTTTGTACCAGTCTGTATCAGCATTTGGATCAACTAAAATTCCTAAACCATCAGGATCAGAAATAAATTCTTTAGCTTGGGCAAGGTTTCCTTTATCAATGAACCCTGAATTCCCTAACAAATGTGTTTGGAAATCAAACCAATCATTAGCATTAAGCATACGATATTCATCTCTTTTAGGTAGTTTAGTAACCCCCAATTTGGCAGAAAAGCTTACTTTCGTTTGTCCTGTTTTACCCTTTTTCGTGGTGATCACTATTACTCCATTGGCAGCCCTTGCTCCATAAATGGATGTAGCTGTTGCATCCTTAAGTATTGAAATGGCCTCTATATCACCTGGATTTAGTCCAGAAAGTGGATTTACTGTAGATTCTTCATCCTGACGCATGCCAAACTTTCCTGTTGTCATAGGAACTCCATCTATTACATATAAAGGTTCTGTTCCTGAATTCATAGACCCCAATCCCCTGATCATAACTTTGTTGAATCCTCCGGGTTGACCTGTCTCTGCAGACATCTGAAAACCAGCAACACTTCCCTGGAGAGAACGAATAGGGTTGGCATCCGTTGACTTTGTGATAACATTTCCATCAACCATCTGAGCAGCACCGGTAAAAGCCACTTTACGCGTAACTCCATAACCAGTAACCACTACTTCATCCAATGCAAGGGAACTGGATTGTAAGATTATTCTTACATTGGGTTGAACATTCACCTCCTGGCTCTCCATCCCCACATACGAAACTACCAGAGTCCTTGCAGAACTTGGTACATTCAGTTCAAATTTACCATCAAAATCTGTTACAGTACCAACAGTAGTTCCTTTCACTATCACAGACGCACCAATAATAGGCTCACCATCATCAGCAGAAATAACGGTACCCGTTATCCGCGTAGTCTGAGCAGTTACCAAACCTATGCCCATTATCAGGCAAAATAAAAGATAGGTAATCTTTTTCATAAACACACTTTTTTAGTTTAACTTATGAATACTAATTTGCAATATTTAAGTTCACGTTAAATAATCAATACAATTGCAAATATATAAAGAAAAATATGATAATTCCAATACTAAAGCGACATATTATCATTATTTTGAAGCAAAAATTACAACTTTAGTATATAAGACCTCCTTTTTTTTTAAAACTGCGAAACAAATATTTATACAATAAGGCTTAATTTACTTTAGTCTCATAAAGCTTTGTTTTTTTATTTTGACATAGTTTTTGAAACAATTTATTACACTTATGGTAGCAGCAGCCAATATCTCCTGTTATGTTTAACAATATACCTATCACCTTCCACCCAATAGGTCTTTTCTTTCACTCTAAACGTCCTGATCTAATTGGAAAGTTTCCGTATTCAGATAGCTAACGTCCTGCTGTTTTTTGCAAGTATACAATCGTAGTTAGACGTTAACATCCAATGAATAATATGCTACGTATGTTACATTTTTAATAGTGTACGTGATTTATAATACCACTATGAATACGTTCCGGGTGGAAGGATATTCTTTTTAGTGGAAGATGATCTTCCACCCGTTTATCTCTCATTAATAGGATGTTGAGGTAGAAAGTGAAAGGTGATAGATAAGGTTGAAAAAGCATATAGAAGCGTATTTAAACGTAGAAATTTATTTTTCTTTATTATCCGGATATGACGCTAAAAACACTTCTGTAACAGATCGTCTATGCCATTGTATTGGCATTGTTGTGCCACCAAGAAGACACAGCAGTGCCAACAGCATGGCATTGTTGTGCCAAGCCTATGGCAAAAAATAAGGTATACCAATATATTACATATATTTTTGCCGTGAATTTTATACATCATTGCATAATTGGAAAAAGGAGAATTCGATTTCTTATGAAAAAGCTCTTTTTTGTGAAAATATGTAAGAAATATTAATGTTTTTATAACAATATATCTTGATATAAAAACTTATTTGTTTCTTCGCATCCGCATTTATAGCTTATAAACTCTACAACTCTTATGAAAAAAGTAATTTTTAATTTAGTTTTTAATCACGAAAAACTACTTAATACAGAAGGAAAGGCACTAATTCAAATTGAAGCCATTCAAAATCAACAAAAAAGATATTTTTCAACCCAAGTCTATATAAAGCCAATACAATGGGATCAACAAAAACGTTCTGTCAAAAATCATCCTGATATGGAAATATTAAATAGATATTTTAATAATCTCATTTCAGAGTTGGAAAAAAAAGAAGTTGATAAAATATTGAAAGGGGAATCATTTGATTTAGATGATTTATTGACCTATAACCAAATATCAGAAATTTCTTTTACGGATTTTATGAGAAAAGAGATTAGGGAAAATCATTTAAAAATATCAACAAAGAAAAATCACTTATCTACATGGAGAGTTTTATCTGCATTTAGATCAAATATTCTTCTTAATGATTTGAGTTATAAATTATTGTGTGATTTTGAAAATTTCCTTCTTATTCATAAATATCATAGAAACACCATTGCAAAACATATGCGGCACATAAAAAGGTACATAAATCTTGCCATAAACAAAGAAATGCTTGATATGGATAGAAATCCATTCAGGAAATATAAAATACATAACGTCGATACATCAAGAGTCCATTTAACACCTGAAGAACTAAATGTTTTAGAAAATTTAGACTTGACAAATAAGAAGAAATTGAGAAAATGTTTGGATATGTTTCTATTTAGTTGTTACACAGGATTACGTTTTTCTGATATTACAACAATAAGAAATGAAAATTTTACTTATATCGATAATAAATTGTGGTTGATTTTCTCAGCAACAAAAACAGATGTTGATATCCGTTTGCCTCTCTATCTTTTATATAAAGGAAAGGGCGTTAAAATATATAAAAAATACACAAATCATCCTTCTTTCTTCAATGTGTCTTCCAATGCAAATTCTAACATCAACAAACAGTTAAAAAAAATAACCCAAATTGCAGGTATTCAAAAAAAAATATCATTTCATACAGCCCGACATACCAATGCGACCTTACTTCTCTATAGTGGTGCACATATCACAACAGTTCAGAAATTATTAGGACATAAAAGCGTCAAAACTACTGAGATATATAGTAATATAATGGATATGACAATCATTCGTGATCTGGAAAAATTACTATAAAGTTCTGCAAGGACTGTGGTAATTTCGTATGTGGGGATGGTTTCTCAGGAAGTCGCTGTTCAACCAACATTACGTATTGTATTGAAGTCTGATACGCGTACACTTGATGAAGTAGTTGTGACTGCGATTGGTATGAAAAGACAGGAAAAGGCATTAGGATATGCATCTTCCACTGTTAAAAGTGATGATATCATTGCGGCAAGATCGGGTTCTGTGATGACAGGTTTAACTGGTAAAGTTGCAGGGGTGAATATTTCTAATGCTGGGGGTACAGGTACCTCACAGAAGGTTATTATTAGAGGTATTAGTTCTTTTAATAGCAACCAACCTCTGTATATTGTTGATGGTGTACCTATCGAAAACCGTTTTTCAGGAGCCAGTACGTTAAATAACACTGTAGACTTTGGTAATGCAGCGAACGATATAAATCCTGAAGACGTAGAAACAGTAACTATTCTGAAAGGTGCTTCTGCAACAGCTTTGTATGGTTCGCGTGCTGCAAACGGTGTTATAATGATAACGACCAAAAGAGCTTCGTCTGAAAAATTAACTGTTACTTATGATGGGTCTTTTATGGGATCGAATGTGTTGCGTGTTCCCCAGACTCAGGATCGATTTGGCCAGGGATGGCCTGACTGGTATCCGATGGAAAATGGTTCTTGGGGACCTGTTCTTGATGGCCGTATGCATGCATACGGCGCATTTTCAGATGGTACCCCCGGCGCTACCCTGCCGGTACTTGAAAAACCATTTTCTTATGTGAAGGATAATATGCGCAATTTTTATGAAACCGGCTTTGAAACAAATAACAACGTTTCTGTAAGAATGGGTACCGAAACTTTAGGTTTGGTTGCTTCATTTGGTAACGTATCATCTACCGGTATACTCCCATTAGATGCTGATAAATTTCAACGTAATACATTTTCTTTGAGAGGTAATGCAAAGTATAAACGCATTGACGCTGATGTAAGTTTGAACTATGTCCGCAAAGATATCAACCGCCCTAGTACAGGCCAGGGAGGCGATGGTGCAACGATGTTCCAGGAAATTATTCAGCATGCTACGGATATAGATATCTCTTCATGGAAAAACTATAATGATCCGTATAACAATACAGATAATTTTTACACATTTTACGCACAAAATCCTTATTGGGTATTGGCTAACAACAAAAATGATTACCAGGACGATCGCGTGCATGGGAAAGTCGAATTGGCATTTGACATTATGGATGGTTTGAAAGCTATCGGCCGCTTAGGCGGTGATTTCACTAATACGCGTCAACGGAGAATGAACGAAAAGGTTTCATATACTCCTGGTTCATGGAGTCAAATTGGTGGAAAACAGGAAGAGGCAGGTACATATACTGAACGTGACGAATATTTCGGGCAAATTGATGCAACGGTATTATTGTCTGCTAATTATCAGATTACAAAAGATATATCTTTAGGAGGAATTGCAGGTTGGAATTTAAATCAACGCGAATACTCCTATATGGATGCCTATCTTTATGGTTTGCAGCAGGAAGGTTGGTTCAATCTATCTAATGGTGCTGATAAACCTGTTACCGAATCATATAGGGACAGAAGAAGATTAATTGGTATTTTCGCTCAGGCCGAATTTGCATTACGTAATTTCTGGTATGTGAATGCTTCTGTAAGAAATGACTGGTCTTCAACCTTACCAAAAGGAAATAATAGTTTCTTCTACGGAGGTATAAACTCTTCATTGATTCTTACTGATTTGATTGAAGATTGGAAATCAGATGTTCTAAGTTTCCTTAAAGTTAGAGCTGCCTGGGGTAAAACAGGGAATGATGCTCCTATATATAGAACGTCAGCTTATTACACACCTACTCAAATAAGCTTAGGGTTTGGTAATATTTATCTGCCGATTGACGGTGCAATGGGTATGACTGAGTTTAACAGATTACCTAATACTAATTTAAAACCGGAAATTACTACGGAATGGGAATTAGGTGTGACCGCTCATCTTTTCAATAACCGCTTCAATGTAGATGTTGCTTATTATAATAAAACAACCAAAGACCAGATAATCTCTGCTTCTCTTGCACCTGAAACACGCTATACACAAATGACACGTAATATCGGTAAAATAGCCAATCAAGGTGTTGAATTAGCTGCAACAGTTATTCCGGTACAAACCAGAGATTGGGAATGGGAAATCGGTATGACATTTGCAAAGAATAAAAGTGAAGTTAAAGAATTATGGGACGATCAGAAGGAATATAACTTGAGAAGTGTTTATCAAGTTGATTTTGTAGCTGAAGTTGGCCAACCTGTTGGCGTATTCAAAGTTCCTAAAATTGCAAAAACAGATGATGGTAAAACAATTGTAACTGCTGCAGGTTTGCCACAACTCGCATCAGGAGAAAAAGATATAGTAGGATCAGCCAATCCTGATTTCGTTATGGGATTCAATACAAAGTTGTCTTGGAAAAACTTTACCCTTGGGGCAGTACTTGATTGGCGTAAGGGTGGTTATTTTTATAGTTATACTGCTCAGCTTCTTACTTTTGTTGGAAACTCTACTTATACAACTTATAATGACAGACAGCCATTTATTATCCCAAATTCTGTGAGATTGGTAAACGGGCAATATGTAGAAAATAATGTACCTATTACTCGTACAGGTATGTACAACTTCTATAATAATGCATCTAATTACGATCAGTATAGAAATTGGGTACTACCTAAAGATCATTTCAAATTAAGAGAAGTAACATTGACTTATAATTTCCCAAGAAGCATAATCGATAAAACTCCTTTTACAGCTTTACAACTTAGCTTAATAGGTAGGAATCTTTTAATGTGGACTCCTAAGAAGAATAATTATGCTGACCCCGAATTAACGAATTATGGAAATGATATCTTATCTGAAGTCGGAGAATTCGCAACAGCACCTGCAACACGTACTTTTGGTGGTGGTATAAAAGTAACATTCTAATAAATAATTAAAATGAAAAAAAGAAATATATTATATACACTGATAGTTAGTAGTTTGATTCTGGCTACTACAGGATGTAGTGATTATCTTGATATTAATGATAATCCTAATTACCCTGCCGATGCTACATCGTCAACGTTACTGCCTTCTGCTATTGCATCTACGGCAGGAGCAATAGGGGGACCTTATCAATTATATGGCGCAATGTGGGCACAGCATTATACTCAATCACAAACAGCTAACCAGTATAATACTATATGTAACTATACGATAACAAATGCTACGGAAAGCCGTATGTGGACATTGCCTTATACCATGTCATTACCAGACTTGGATCTCGTTATTAAAAAGTCAGCTGAAAATAATGAGTGGAATTATTGGGCAATTGCTAAAATATTAACAGCATTTAATTATCATATCTTAGTAGACACTTATGGCTCAATTCCTTTTACTGAAGCTTTGAAAGCAGATGATGGTATTTTTAATCCGGTTTATGATGATAGTAAAACAGTGGTTTATCCCGGGATGATCCAGATGTTGGACGAGGTAATAGCTAAAGCAAGCGATCTCACTAGTTCGGAATTACCAATAATAGCAAATAAAGATTTCATATTTGCTGGTTCAATGAAAGACTGGTTATCATTTGCAAAAAGTCTTAAATTAAAACTCTTAATGAGGGACTTTGAATCAAACAAAAGTGCTATTCAATCTTTATTGAATGAAAACGATTTGCTCAAGATTGACGCAAAAATGGATGTTTTTATGGATTTGGAAAATAAATCAAATCCTTTGTATGAGAATGACAGACGTAAATTAAATACGAAAAACAACATACGTGCCTGCGTTACTCTATGTGATTTAATGAAAGAATTTGAAGATCCGAGGCTAGGTGATTTTTTCAATCCTAACGAAGATGGAACCGGCACTACGGGTATCAAATGCGCTGATCGTCCTACGGAATTAAAAACAGCCCAGGTTTCGATTGTAAAATTAGAAGCTACCGATCCTGTTTATTTTATGTCTGCTGCTGAAGTTGCTTTCTTAAAAGCAGAAGCTTATGCCCGTTTAAATGATGCGGCAAACGCAAAAAAATATTATGATGAAGGTGTTACATTTGCCTTTGACCGGTGGGGAAAAGATGCAACATCATTCATCGCAAGTGATGGAGCTTATGCTTTTGATAGTCAAAATCAAAATACAATGTTGACATGTATTCTTACTCAAAAATGGATTGCATCTACCCGTTGTCAGGCATGGGATGCTTGGTTTGATATTAATCGTACAGGCATTCCTGTAATTGGCTCAAAACATGTAGATGAAGAAGGCTATGTTTGGGGACAATTAACACCTGCTGTGGGTTCATCATTAGCGCCGGGTGAATACCCCAGAAGAATGCTGTATCCGAAGACGTCTTCTGATAATAATCCTAATACCCCCACAGTAATACCATTGCAAGATAAACAGTGGTGGCATAAATAAAAATGAATTATTACATTCAAAAGTATATAGAATATGAAAATAATAAATAAGATTTTAATAACATTCATGTCTGTAATCGCTTTTACGTCATGTGAAACATACGGCGACTACGATCAAGAATTTTCAGTTATGTATCCTGTTTGCGGGGAATGGCTGGTTGATGTATATAAAGCTGATACCGTTTTTAGAGCTGGAGTTACATGTTATACATATGAAACAGCCGCTGGAGATACTGATAGAATGTGGTTGCGCATGGGAGCTGCAGCCAATGAATGGGGTGTCTTAGGTAAGGTTGATTGCAATGTTGAGGGAAGGAATTTCAGTGTATCCAACAGTCAAAATCTTATAGATTCAAGCGATGGATCTACTTCATCAACAACATTCTCAGTATCTAATGGCACTGTAGTCTTAGATGGTTATGATACAGCATCCGGATATAAAGCAGATGCAATTGAATTTACGTTTACAAACTCGAAGTATCCTGGAGAAACTTATACCATAAAAGGATTCCGTAAGACAGGATGGGAAGAGGATTATTAATAATTTACAATATCATGTGATAATAGGAAAGCTGAATCCATTTGATTCAGCTTTCTTCTTTTAATTAAACTTATAAGTAATCCCCCCTGTAAACCAAAAGCCTGGTTGTAGAATATTGCCTAAGTCAAAATAATTTGTATTATACAGGTTATTAAAATTCACATTAAAACCAATCTCTTTATATTGATAATTAAGTTTCAAATCCAACGTAGAGAATGTGGGATAAGGTTCGTCATTTACCTTTTCTAAATTTTCATATTTCTCATAAGTTCCCATACGTTTTTGATAACGAAAATACCAACCTGCTGAAAAGCCTTTGTATATCTGATGATGAAATTTTGCAGTAAACTTATCTCTTAAGTAGTTCAAGGCATAGATGGAAACTAAATCTTTCGAATCGTACTTTAGATACATACGGGTATAATCTAAAGATAAATAACACTGCTTACCAAAAACAGGTGACATCTCAGCCAAACTGAGGCGAATCCCCATTTCAATACCTCTTGTTTTTAATTTGCTTAGATTCCATGACGACCATTTGGTATCTTCGGGAGTTTCTTTTACCCAATCGATCATATCAGTTCCCCATAAAAGGAATCCTGTTATATATGATTGAACTAATTGAGAACTGTATTTAATACTCAGGTCAAACGCTTCTGATTTTTCCGGTTTAAGACCTTCATTTCCATTATGTGTTTCTGTTGTATAATATAGATCAGTAAATGTTGGCATTCGGGTAGATTTGCTCCAGGATGATGATACTTTTAATTCATCAATGGGTCTATATGAAACGCTGAATGCCGGATATATTTCATATTTCCCTTTAAGTAAATTATTATGATTCATCAACGCTCCTGCTGATATTACAAAACGCTTTACAAGTAACGAATGTTCAAGAGATATACTCGTATTGGTCCGGTCGTCATACTTTAAATATTTTCGATGAGGCTCTTTCATTGGTTTACCTAATACAGTACTCATAATATCTTCTTTCCTAACTTCACCTCCCAGACTTGTATTTCCCAATTTAGATCGATACATAAATATTAGGTTGGCTCCATACGTATCATTGCGGTGATAATTACGTCCGTAATCCGTATCTTTTACTAAATCAAACTGATCATGATGGCGGTTCCAGTAAATGATAGGAATGAATTTAAGTTTTGATCCAAATTCACCTTTTATTGATCCTACATAACTGCTCGTTCGTTCATATTGATTAGGATACTTAGCCGAATAAAAAGTATTGGCTCCATATTTTTTATTATTATACCCTAATTGTAAATTTATTTTTGATTGGTTATTAAATCGTAAACAAGTTTGCCATAGTACATTATAGATATCATAATCGCTATTTTCAATATAACCATCAGAGGCTTTATAACCAACTGAAAGGGAATTAACTGTTTGTCCTATTTTTTCTGCCCCTCGTATTTCAATACCCCGAAGCTTATGCATTCCGGCTTCCATGCTTGAAAAGAAACGATTATCAATATTTTTTTTTGTTATAATATTGATACCACCGGAAAAAGCACTAGCTCCGTATACTAAAGCAGACGGTCCATGGATTATTTCAATACGTTCGATGTCGGATAGATTAATAGGGATATCAAAACTATAGTGTCCTGTTTGGGGATTGGAAAGGTTAACACCATTTAGTAGTATTGCGTTTTGGTCAAATGATCCTCCCCGGATCGATATATCGGCTTGTACGCCGTGTCCTCCTCTTTGAATAACATCAATATTGGCAACATACACCAATAAATCCTGAATACTCTGAATGGGTGCCTGCGAAATCTGTTCTTTAGTAATAACAGTGACTATTTTTGCCGTTTGGCTAACCGGCATTTCTAAACGTGAAGCAGTAACCATTACTTCTTCTAATTCCTGTTCTAGCTGTTGAGGACGTTGCTCAGCATTCGAAAAAGTTTGAGCTTTAGTAGTAGACACATGCATGGATGTTAGAACACATCCGGCTACTACACCAATACTCACTACTTTCCGTAAACTACAAAATGCAGCATACTTTCTCCGCATAAATCTTTTGAAACGGAAAGATTTTTGCAAAATAAATCGATTTTGTTTCATAATAATTAATATTTAAAAGATAGCTATGGAACTCGCTGTAAATTTATTCATCGCCTTTAACGTGGAAAGTTTTTACATGCTCGTTTCATAATAATTATTTGTTTATTTAATTACTGCGAAAATACATAATAAACTCTTAATCAAAATCGTTAATCGAAAAAAGAATAACTGCCCTGTTTGCTATTAGAGCCTATAATATTGCTGTTATGTGATAAAAAAACCATATATTAGCCGCGATTTTAATAGTTTTAAATAAATAAGTATCTAATTTAAGCATATATTACAATGAAAATTAAATTGATTTTTACACACAAATTTATTATTGGTATTATATCGTTTTTTGCAGTATCCGCTGCATTCACCGGTTGTGGTACCAATTACGATGATGAGCTGGATCAGATTCGGGCAGAGATCGCTAAACTTCAAACAGATGTAACTGCTATTCAAACAAAAATAGGTAGTGGAGCCTTGGTAACGAATATAACAACTTCAGGAAATAACCTTGTAGTTAATTTTTCGGACGGAACTGCTAATACCATTACAAGTATCAAAGGCGATAAAGGCGATCCGGGTACGAATGGTACAAATGGTATACATGGCAGAGATGGTATTCTTTTTGTAATTAAAGACAGTTTATGGCATACTGTCGGTGCAAACAATGACACTACTTTATATACCGGAAACGGACAATATCCCGATGGATTAAGAGCGGTGCCTAGAGAAGGTGGAAGTAGCAGTAATATAGAAGTTAAACCTCCACGCTTGGATACAGATGGAAGCAAATGGTGGTTCTACACATGGAATACCGGCAGTATGAGATTTGATTCAGTATCTATCGATATAGGTGCATCTTCCAGTATTGTTTCATATATTGTTGATCCGGGGACTTCTTATGATTATTATACATTGTATGTTAGAGCACAAGATTCAAATGGTAATATAGGAACTGCACTTTCACCTTTTAGACTCCCTAAATACGGCAGAGGCGGAGGGTCTTCCAGTACCTTAGAATTACTCGGATTCTTTCAATTAACGGATTATAATACCGCTGACATCAGCCGGTCTGCTTTAGAAAATACGGATTTAACAGGAAAAAGAAGGACTATTTCAAAAGTAGTATATCACGATAAGACCACAGGATTGGATGAAGATACCACCTGGACAAAGGGTACAAAAGAGATTCCTGAAAATAAAATTTTAACATCCGCAGTCGGTTGGTCTGTTATTATAAGATGCGATATAGATCCAAGCGGAAATAGCTTTTCTTTACAAACCTCATCAGGTAATGAAGCTAATCTTATTTTTGGAGAAGTTCAACCTTTAGAAGGCCGATTTACTAAAGCCATGAGTACAGGAGGCTTGTACGCTATTCCTATTGTAGGAACTAATTCCAACCTCATACAGACTGGTGATTTATACAGGCTAGTTACAAATTTCGGTAATTCTAATTATAGCAAAACAACAATAGAATTCGCTAACAGCACCGATCCTCTCAGCGAGATTATGGTTGGAAAAGTAGGTCCTGGCGATGTTATTGGTGGCAGTGCATCAATTACCAATGATAAAGAATATTATATTTCATTTAATTATCCATCGGGAGCAGAAAGCACCGTGTATGACTACTATATGGAATCGACAAATTCTAATTTCCACTTTGATAATTCTAACGGTTCCTTTATCTACTATGGAACTACACCTGTTAAAGTAGATGTTTATAAATTACACCTGGATGGAAAAATATATAAAGAAACATTGACATTGAACATTGTTTGATAATATTGTTTTAAAAATAATTTTACTATATTATTTCTTGCTAGAATAAATCCATCAGTTATAAGATTTAATAAGGTAATCCACAAGACACAGTAAAGCCGGAAAATAATCCGGCTTTACTCGTTCCTATTCATTATAATATTATTTCAGTATATTCGATTAATAAAAAACCTTATATGTATATGCACTCATATTCCAATAAGTGCGAGTACCACCATTATCCGGCGGACTAAGCTCCCATGGTCCGGAATAATAAGTATTAGTATCCGGGCTATGAAACTCAGTTTGATTAATAAGCATGGGATCGTCAGTATCCTTCGGGGCCTCCCAACCAACAGTAGAAACAAATTCCCAATCTCTTTCTATTGGACGGGGAAGACCGTTAAAACTTATTAAAATATGTCTTTTCATACTATTTGAATAATATTGAACGATTGGATCAGTGTATTCTCTTGTTCCAGGATTGCGAGGCAGTAATCTAAATTAACTCCTAAGTATAAAAATAACACCCTGAAATAGTATCTATAGACAGAATATAAT
>DAMCDT010000065.1:0-14064 GCA_032058265.1 Tannerellaceae bacterium | reverse complement strand
TAGCAGACAATGCTGTATATTCCATAACCAAAGATAGGGAAGGAGGGATGTGGGTCGGAACATTTTTCGGAGGAATCAGTTACCTTCCTCATGAATACCTGAGCTTTCAGCGCTTTATAGGCGGGAAAACACATCCGCAAATGCTTGGCAATGCCGTGCGTGAAATATGCCCCGACGATTACGGTAATCTTTGGCTGGGCACGGAAGACAATGGCATCAACCGCTATAACCTTGTCTCCGGAGAGATAACTAATTTTTCGTTAAACAATTCACAGCATCCTTTATCCGCAACCAATATTCATGGCTTATTAGCCGACGGGAATAAACTTTGGGTAGGAACGTTTAATAAGGGTATCGATGTGCTGGAACTTCCTTCGGGGAAGTTAATCAAGCGGTACACACAGGCCAATACAGGAAACGGACTGCTTAGTGATTTCATCCTTTGTTTCCATAAAGCATCTTCCGGTGATTTCCTTGTAGGTACATCAACCGGCATTGTTGTTTATGATAAGGCAAATGATACATTTCGCCGCTGGAAAGAAATAAATTCGCTCGTTAGACAAATATATTCGGACGTTAGCAAAAATATTTGGGTAGTTACCAATTCCGGATTGTATCGTTACGCAATGGAAGAAGATAAGTTATACTTTTATTCTTCGGATATAAACAGTTCGCAGACGTTAGGCAGTAATGATATAACATCCGTGTTTGAAGATTCCAAAGGAAGAATATGGGTAACAACCGTCAATGGCTTTTCTTTATACAATGAAACGATTGACGCATTTAACAGGATTACCGTTGAAGACGGCTTACCCAGCAATATCGTATACCGCATATTGGAAGACGATGAACATTATTTCTGGATATCAACTGCCAACGGGCTGGTAAAATTCAATCCGGAAACACATGCCATGCGGGTATTTTCCTATACTGACGGGCTTCATGAAACACAGTTCAACTACAGTTCTTCCTATAAAGCGCCCGACGGAACCATGTATATGGGAACGATCAACGGAATGATCGCTTTCAATCCGCGCGAATTTAAAGAAGACACGTATAAACCTCCGGTATATATTTCGCAGATACAGGTGCCGGGACATAAGAATATGCCGCTCGACACGATAAATGGAATAGCTACTTTACAACTTCCATATAATAAGTCAACCTTTACTTTATCATACGTGGCTCTAAGTTACACCTCTCCCGATGCCATCCGGTACGCTTACAAACTGGAAGGAATAGATAGGGAATGGAACTTTATGAACCAAAACAAAGACGTTACCTTCGCCAACCTTTCACCGGGCAAATATGTTTTCAATGTCAGGTCGACCAATAGTAGCGGAACATGGCAGGATAATGAAACCGCCCTGCAAATCATTATAGTTCCTCCCTTTTGGGCCACCGGCTGGGCGTTTGTGTTCTATGCAATCCTGGTCATTCTACTGATTCTTCTATTCTATAATTATAAGAAAAGGAAACTGGAAGAAAAGCACCGGATAAACCGTGAAAAGTTTGAAAGTAGTAAGGAAAAGGAACTATATAATGCTAAAATCCAATTCTTCACTTTCATTACGCACGAAATCCGTACACCGCTGACCTTAATAAAAGCGCCGTTGGAAAAAATACTCCGTTCAGGCGACGGCACTGCGGTAACGAAAGAAAATCTGCATACCATTGAAAAGAATACCCAACGTTTGCTCGATCTGAGCAACCAATTACTTGATTTCAGGAAGACGGAAAGCAAGGGATTCAAACTTAATTTTGTTAAGACAGATATAACTCTCTGGCTTGATTCGCTGATAGGACGGTTCCGTCCTGCCATTGAGAAAGAGGGAAAAACATTCCTGACAGTGATACCTTCCGAACATCTGACGGGTTGTATTGACAGGGATGCGCTTTCGAAGATCATCAGCAATATGCTTTCCAATGCCTTAAAGTACTCGGATAAATACATCCATTTCTCCCTTTCTGTAGATGATAAAGAAGAACAATTCATTCTTTCCGTTATCAATGACGGAGCGATTATTCCGAAAGAGGAAACAGAAAAGATATTCACTCCCTTTTATCGCCTGAAAGAAACAGAAAATACGCAGGGGAGCGGTATCGGATTATCATTAGCCCGTACGTTGGCAGAGTACCATAATGGCACATTGATCTACAAACATACGCCGGAAGGAATAAACCAGTTCATTTTAACCTTACCGATCGACCAGGAAGAAAGTTATCAATGGAATTCTGAAGAATTGAGCAGACCCGATGATGCTATCGTTCCCAAAAATAACAATCCTCTCGTTTTAGTGGCAGAAGACCAAGCTGATATGCGGAAGTTTATAGTCAATGAATTATCCTCCAACTATCAAGTACTGGAAGCCGATAATGGCAGGTCGGCACTCGATATACTTGCCAATAGCAACGTCAAACTCATTATCAGTGACGTGATGATGCCCGTAATGGATGGCTTTGAATTCTGCAACGAAGTGAAGAACAATATCAATTACAGCCATATCCCATTTATCATCCTTACGGCACAGCATAATTTACAGTCGCGTTTGAAAGGCCTCAACAACGGGGCGGATGCTTATATTGAAAAGCCATTCTCCATTGAGTTACTGACCTCGCAGATCAGCAACCTGCTGAAGAGCCGCGAACTTTTAAACCGTACATATCTGGAGAAACCGTTATCAGCAACAGTTTCGTTAGCTGCTTCACCGATAGATGAATTATTTCTTCAGAAATTCAATGCTTACATTGAAGATAACTTAACAAATGAAACGCTCAATATGGAAACGCTTGCTGCAGAAATGGGAATGAGTACCTCCAGTCTATACCGTAAGGTTAAAGGAGTGTCCGGCTTATCGCCTGTCGATTTTATTCGTGTGATCCGGCTTAAGAAAGCCATCCAACTTATGCAGTCAGGCGAAACACGCATCAATGAAATAGCCTTTAAAGTTGGCTTTTCCTCACCGGCTTACTTTTCTACCTGTTTCCAAAAACAATACGGAAAATCACCCTCTGAATACCTAAAAGAGATCAAGAGATAAAATGACCATTATCCTTTTCTAAAATCATCACAGTAACTTTTCCAAATGACTGTGATAACTTTTCCAAAGCACGGTAATGTTTTGAAAGAGACATTGTAATCTTTTGAGTAAGGAATAAAATACGTTAAACCGGGGAAAAGATGTGAACGGGAATAATATAGTTTAATTCTGGAACATAAAAGGCAGTAAAAAACAGAGTATCTTTGAGTATTCATAAATAAATAGTATGAATAATAATTGCAAACATGTTGATTCGCTGCTCCTTTCTTAACTTAAACGCTGGGATTAATAATAGGAGATTTATGTGGTCAAATGTGCGGGGCCGCGAATTCTTTGCAAGTAACCTTGTCTAGCCGCACTTTCCATATCTTTACATTCAGGACGGCTGGATCACTGTATAGGAACTCTTTGTCCGAATACTGCGACATGATTATGTCGAGGGCTTCCGTCTTTTTATCAAATTCATCTTCGAAAACAACCTTTCCCCAGCCAATCACGCTTTTGGAACGTATACGGTAACTACAGGCTACATCAGGATGTTGATAAACAATATCATGGCCCGTGCTGAATGTGATGCAGACCGCCGGATTACGTTCCAGAATGGATATACTGCTTCCTTCCTGCCCCGAATGTAAATATACCGTACCGTCTTTATAGCCGAAATTCATCGGTAGCACATAAGGCGTGCCATCGGTGTCTGCCATACCTACATAACAAATAGTACATTTATGAATGGTCGACTCGATAAGTTCTTTATCTTTATGCACTAATGTTTTCATCTTTCTAAATTATTAAGGTTTAAAATTCAAGTTAACTGTTTGTTTATAACAAAAAACCATTTATCTTTGCAGCCCGATAGTGCAAAAATAATAATAAATCAATATAATAAAATGAAAAGAACATTTCAACCTTCCAACAGGAAAAGAAAGAACAAGCATGGCTTCCGTTCAAGAATGGCTACTGCTAATGGTCGCAGGGTATTGGCATCACGCCGTGCTAAAGGAAGAGCTAAATTAATGGTATCTGACGAATATAACGGATAATATATTCGTTTTATCAGCATAAGGAAAGTAAAGGTTTTAACAAAAATCCTTTACTTTCTTTGTTTTAATGCTTTATATATTACATATAGTTTTTTTATAATGTTTTTTTCATACTTTTGAACTTCCAAATAAGACATGGAAGATGAAGAACTTTTTGATAAAAATAATAAAGCACCCGTTTTTTATAACATTAGTAGTAGCCGTTATTGTCTCATGTGTACTACTTTACGGTACGCTGAAATGGCTGGAAAGCTATACACATCATAACGAAGCCGTGATCGTACCCGATGTAAAAGGCCTGAAGTTGGAGGATGCGGCTACCTTTATACAAAGCAGCGGCTTGCGCTATAACGTTATCGATTCTGTTTTCTCGAACAGTGTCGCACCCGGGGCAATTGTCGAAATAGCTCCTGCCGTAGGTTCTAAAGTAAAAGAAGGGCGTATCCTGTTCATTACGGTAAATGCCCTCACCTCCCAAATGGCGCGTATACCTGAAGTTGAAGACCTTTCGTTCCGCCAGGCGTATGCCATATTGAAATCCCTCGGTTTTGAGTCGGTAGAAATAGAATATGTGCCGGGCGTTTACAAAGATCTGGCCATAGGAGTTACATCCGGTGGACGGCTTTTGAATACGGATGACATGGTTCAGTTAGCTGCACCGCTTATTCTGATGGTAAGTAACGGTCAAACACAAATGTTTTCGGAAGACTCTGTTTATATACAGGAAGCTATCCCTCCCCTCACCCCCGGACAAGAACCCGTACGACAATTGGATAGTGAAGTAGAAACGTGGTTTTAATTATGAACGACTACCTGGATGATTGGGATGATGAACAGGTCGATGACGACCTGATGCCTCCGGAAGAGGGAGAAGAGGGTACCCAATTATATGAACACTTCCGTTTCGTTGCTGATAAAGGACAATCACTTCTCCGTGTAGACAAATTCCTGGTAGACCGTATTGTCGGCGCTACCCGCAACCGCATCCAGTTAGCCGCCGAAGCCGGGTTTATTCTGGTTAATGATGTTCCTGTCAAAAGCAATTACCGGGTAAAGCCGCTAGATGTAGTCTCTATTGTGATGACGCGCCCGCGCCGTGAAATT
This sequence comes from Tannerellaceae bacterium, assembly GCA_032058265.1. Taxonomy (GTDB): domain Bacteria; phylum Bacteroidota; class Bacteroidia; order Bacteroidales; family Tannerellaceae; genus DFXE01. The sequence continues at coordinate 8,876 of DAMCDT010000065.1, read as the reverse complement.
GAGATTATTCCTGAAGATATTCCTCTTAATATAGTATATGAAGACAAAGACTTGCTGGTGGTAAATAAACCGGCCGGTTTAGTTGTGCATCCCGGCCATGGGAATTATACCGGGACGTTAGTCAATGCGTTGGCTTATCATCTGAAAGACGATCCTTCTTATGATCCCTCCGATCCGCGACTGGGACTGGTTCACCGGATCGATAAGAACACTTCCGGCTTATTGGTCATTGCAAAAAAGCCGGAAGCTAAATCCCATCTCAGCCTACAATTCTTCAATAAAACAAGTAAACGATTATATCAGGCCCTTGTATGGGGAATCATACAAGAAAACGAAGGTCGTATAGAAGGAAACCTGGCACGGGATCCACGCGACCGGATGCAGATGAAAGTATTCCCCGAAGGCGATCAGGGAAAGACGGCCATTACCCATTACAGAGTATTGGAACGGTTGGGATATGTTACTTTGACAGAGTGCCGGTTGGAGACTGGGCGTACCCACCAGATCAGGGCGCACATGAAATATATCGGGCATATCCTTTTCAATGACGAACGGTATGGAGGCCACGAGATATTGAAGGGTACTACCTTTACCAAATACAAACAGTTCGTCCAGAATTGTTTTGCGATCTGTCCGCGGCAGGCCTTGCATGCCAAGACACTTGGTTTTATTCATCCTTCTACCGGTCAGGAAATGTATTTTGATTCCGAACTTCCTCCCGACATGGAAGAATTGATCAATAAATGGAGGAACTATTCAAATACCAAAGAATTATGAAGATGAAAAAAAGCATTGCAATAGTTGCCGGAGGCGACTCTTCCGAAATAGTTGTTTCCTTAAAAAGTGCTGAAGGAATCTATTCCTTTATTGATAAAGACAAATATTTTCTATATATTGCCATCGTAAAGCGTGATGAATGGTATGTTATTCTTCCCGGAGGAGAAGAAAAAGCGCCCATTGACAAGAACGATTTCAGTTTCCGGGAGAATGGAGTCGTAAAACATTTTGATTTTGCTTACATCACCATACATGGAACGCCCGGCGAAAACGGTTTGTTGCAAGGTTATTTCGATTTGATAGGTATACCTTATTCTACTTGTAGTTTGTTAGTCTGTGCGCTGACGTTTAATAAATTTATATGTAAAAACTACCTTCGAAACTTCGATATCCGTGTGGCAGATTCTGTCCGCTTACTGAAAGGAGAGAATATTACCAATGAAGATGTGGAATTAAAGCTCGGGTTTCCTGTTTTTGTCAAGCCAAATGATGGCGGGAGTAGTTTCGGGGTAACAAAAGTAAAGCGTGCTGATCAGTTACAGGCGGCTATAAAAAAAGCTTTTTCTGAAGGAGATGAAGTTATTATAGAAAAGTATGTTACTGGAACTGAAGTTACCTGTGGTTGTTATAAGATAAAAGGTAAGGATGTTGTCCTTCCGCTTACCGAAGTAGTGACAAATAATGAGTTCTTTGATTTCGATGCGAAGTATAACGGCCAGTCAGACGAGATCACGCCAGCGCGTATTTCAGATGAAATGACCAGTTTTATACAACGCCGGACATCGAAGATATATGATATACTGGGAGCAAAAGGGCTCATCCGTGTGGATTATATAATCCCTGTAGACGGAGAACCTATTATGCTGGAAGTTAATACTACACCCGGAATGACAACAACGAGTTTTATTCCTCAGCAAGTCCGTGCTGCCGGGTTGGATATAAAAGATGTTATGACAGATATTATTGAGAACGAACTTAATTAGTTGACAATGGATAAAGAAAATGTTACTCCTAACTTCGACGATATCCGTCCATTAACAAACGACGAGGTAAAAGGGGCTATCGAAGAATTGATAGCAAATGACGACTTTGAGCGGGCATTTCGTTATATAAAACCGGATCTTGACTGGGCTCAGTTCTCACAACTTATGCGTACGTTCAAGACCAAAGAAGACTTTAAGTCTATTCTGGCTTATGATATTGTAATGATGGTTGCTAAAAATACGACCTTTTCACTTACGATATCCGGAAGAAGCCGGTTGCCGAAGGATTGTATTCCCTGTACATTTATTTCCAACCACCGTGATATTGTGCTGGATGCTGCCTTCCTGAATGTGATGTTGTATGACGTAGGATATGGATTAACTCAGGTGGCTATCGGCGATAACCTGTTGATCCGTCCCTGGATTGAGACGTTAGTCCGTCTGAATAACAGCTTCATCGTTAAGCGGGGAGTGGCCGGACGTCAGCAATTACTGGCGAGCGCCCAGCTTTCTGCTTACATCCACCACACCATTAAGGAAACGAAAGAATCCGTCTGGATGGCTCAACGGGAAGGAAGGGCCAAGGATTCGAACGACAAAACCCAGGTAAGTATCCTGAAGATGCTTAATATGGGAGGAGACCAGAAGTATGTGCTTGATAATTTAATAGATCTGAACATCGTCCCGGTAGCTATTTCGTACGAGTTTGATCCTTGCGATTTCCTAAAAGCACAGGAGTTTCAACAGAAGAGAGATAATCCGGACTTTGTAAAAAGTAAACGCGACGATCTGTTGGCTATGGAAACAGGTATCCTGTATAACAAAGGACGGGTACATTTTACGATCGGCTCTCCTATAAATCCGGTTCTCGCTAAGCTGGATAAAGAGATGGAAAAAAGCGAACTTTACGCTACTATAGCAACTATTATAGATAAAGAGATATACAAGCATTATCGCTTTTATCCCTGTAATTATGTGGCCTATGATATGCTGACCAATACCAGCCGTTTCAGTAGTAATTACGGGCTGAAAGATAAAAAGCAGTTCGAATCTTACCTGCAAATACAGTTAGATAAAATCGTCTTACCGAATAAGGATGAAGATTATCTTCGCATGAAGATGCTGGAGATGTATACCAATCCGTTAATTAATCATTTAGCAAACCGGGAATAAAACCCAAAAGTAAAAAGGTATAAAGCGCAAAAGGTAAAAAGCATAACACTTTTTCCTTTTGCGCTTTTTGCCATTCTGCTTACTCCTTTCGGGTGATATGTTTCTTAACATATATGATATTTTATTAGAATGTTAGCACACTTGCTAACTTTGCTATATAGTAAATGGTTTTTACTTACTTTTTGCGTAAAATCTAAAGAATAAACACATGAAACCGGAAGATTATATCAGTCGTGAGGAAAAGTTTGGAGCGCATAATTACCATCCGCTGCCTGTCGTTTTGCAAAAGGGAGAAGGTGTTTTTGTATGGGATGTGGAGGATAAGCGCTATTTTGATTTTTTATCAGGTTATTCTGCACTAAGCCAGGGGCATTGCCATCCTAAAATAATAAAGGCATTATATGAACAGGCTGATCAGTTGACGCTTGTATCACGCGCATTCTATTCGGATATATTGGGAGAGTATATGGAATTGGCCTGCAACTACTTCGGATACGAGAAATTACTGCCGATGAATTCCGGAGCGGAAGCCGTCGAAACAGCCCTGAAACTTTGCCGCCGTTGGGGATATGATAAGAAAGGTATCTCTCCTGAGAACGCCAAAATCATCGTTTGCAGTGAGAACTTCCACGGGCGTACAATTGCGATTATCTCAATGAGCACTGATCCTTCCGCTTATGAAGGTTTCGGTCCGTATGCGCCGGGTTTTATAAAGATTCCCTATAACAATACAAATGCTTTAAGAGAAGCGTTAAAAGACCCTGATGTAGCAGGCTTTCTTTTAGAGCCTATACAAGGAGAAGCCGGAGTCGTGGTTCCTGACGAGGGATATTTACGTGCTTGTTTCGAGTTGTGCAGGGAGCGGAACGTTTTGTTTATAGCCGATGAGATTCAAACAGGCATCGGGCGTACCGGGAAGTTATTAGCCTGTGATTATGAGGATGTCCATCCTGATATCCTTATTCTGGGAAAAGCGCTATCAGGAGGTGTTACACCTATATCGGCGGTATTGGCAGATGATGATATTATGCTTACGGTTGCTCCGGGCGAACATGGTTCGACTTTTGGAGGTAATCCGTTGGCTGCACGCATTGGAATAGCCGCTTTAGAAGTGGTACGTGATGAAAAACTGGCTGATAATGCATCCAGGATGGGTGATTTGTTCCGCAGCGAAATGGAGAAGCTCGACAATCTGATGATTAAAGAAGTGAGAGGGAAAGGTTTATTGAATGCTGTCGTAACAGAACCTCAAAACGGCAAAACGGCATGGGATATATGTCTTACCCTGAAAGATAACGGTTTGATTGCCAAACCTACACACGATCATATTATCCGTTTTACGCCACCACTTATCATTACAGAAGAACAAATGATGGAGGCATTGGGTATCATTAAAGAATCATTTGCACAATTCAACTGATATGAAAGTAAATGTAATTGGAGTTCCTTTGAACTTAGGTTGTGATTGCGTCGGTGCCGAACAAGCGCCGAATCATCTTCGCGAAAGAGGATTGATGGATATTATCCGTAAGCACGGGCATCGTGCGTTTGATTTGGGTAATTTATATGTTCCGCCGGTTTCCGAATTGCATAAGTTTTCGGGAGCTAACGGCATGAAATACCTGGATACAATCGTAGAAGTAAATAACAATCTTGCTGAATTAGTATACGACACCCTTCGCGGAGGAGCTTTCCCGTTAGTGATTGGCGGCGACCATTCCTTGGGTTTAGGCAGTGCATCGGGAGTAGGAAAATGTTTCGACGACTTTGGCATTATCTGGCTCGATGCACACGGCGATATCAATACAAGCGAAACATCACCCAGCGGGAATATACACGGTATGCCCCTCAGCGCTTTAATGGGTATGGGTAGTGAGGAACTGGTGAATGTGTATGCGCCGGGTAATAAAGTACATCCGCAGAACGTCTTTTTAGTAGGAACACGTAGCCTGGATGAAGGAGAACTAGACTTAATTATGAGAGAAAGGCTAAGTGTATATCCGATGGAAGTGATACGCCGTAAAGGGGTTCAGTTTGTTGCCGACGATATCAAAGAAAAGCTTAAGAAAAGAAAAATACGGAATATCCATTTCAGTATTGATGTGGATAGTATCGACCCGGCCTACGCACCCGGAACAGGTACACCGGTACCGGAAGGTATGACACCGGGGGAGTTTAATGATTTTGTAGATTCAATCTTATCTACCAACCTGGTTAAGTCGATGGATATCGTTGAACTGAATCCTGAACTCGATACGGATGGGCAGACAACCAGGCTTTGTCTGGAAATAATCGACCATGTTACAGCAAGGATTTAAGAGAAAAACAGGCGATTCTTTCAAATCAGCTTTTTCTCCAGGGCGATTTTTACAAGTATCATCGAGTTCTTTGCCCCTAATTTCTGGATAAGGTTCTTACGGTATGTTTTGATTGTCTCGACACTAAGGAATACTTTATCGGCAATTTCCTGGTTGGTGTAACCATTTACAATGAGTTTTAATAGCTCTTGTTCGCGGGTTGTTAACCAAATGGGTTGTTCGGTTGGTTTGTTCATTAGCGCATCGATCTCGTCGCAAAGAAAAGTTTCTCCATTCATGACGGCTTCTATTCCCGCAACTACTTCTTCCGAAAGGGCATTCTTCAAAATATAACCTGATGCTCCGTTCTCCATGACGCGCCTTACTACCGAATACTCATCATGTGTGGTTAGTACCAATACTTTTGTTCCCGGGTATTTATTCCGTAATTCTTTACAAAAATCAATTCCGCTCCCATCCGGCAGGTTAAGGTCTAATAAAAGAATATCGGGTGGATTAGATGCGATCACCGTCCTGCATTCTGCCAATGAATAAGATATTCCGGTTACTTTGGCAATACCAGAATTATTGATAGTAGTGCTAAGCCCTTGTATCAACATTTTATGATCGTCAATGATATGAACCTTTATCATAAGGATTTATATATTTACTTTGCCAAATGTACCTAAAGATAATACATTTCTTCAAAGATAAAATCAACAGGGCATATATACAACCCCACAAATAGGAGTTTTTATTTCAATATCTTTCTCAGCATTATTCTACTACCGGAGCTTTGTATACCATTTAATAGTAAGAAATCGTTTCCTGATTATTCTTGCCGTTTCTCCGGGATCTGGTCGATTAATGCACGAAGATCCGTCATAGATATTTTGCTTTTCTTTCCATCCGGTGCAAGCATCGGTAATTCTGTTATATTGCGGAAGAAAGCATCTTCATAAAATGTATTTAATATTCTTCTGTGAAAAATAAGGTTTACAGGATTCTCTTTTGTTTTAAGAAATTCCTGCGCGTATAAAGTATGGATAAATAAAGCTCTTTGCCGGTCGTTTTCCGTTTTATAACCGGACAGGTCTTTTGCGCTGTAAAAGGTTCCTATGTTCCATAACAGATCGAGCCGTTTCGGATTTTGTTTCCATGTAATGTAATAAAGAGGAGCAGCCTCGGCATAACGCCCGTCTTTCTGCAGGGTTTCCGCCCTGAATAAAGTAAGTTGGGTTACCAGGTAAGGGCTAGGCTGCATATTCTTTTCTGCTTTGTCGAGTAATTCGTACGCCCGTTTACGGTCGTATGTTTTTCCTAAAGACGATCCTAATAAAAGGCATACTTCGACGGATGTCGTATCTTTTAGATAAGCCGCTTCCAGCGGATCTATGGAATTCATGAATTGTCCGGCATAATAACGCGAAGCGCCTCCGTATTTAAGAGTCAGGTATGTAGAGTCTCCTTCTGCCAATAATCCGGAATAGAGGGTATCTGCTTCGGCGTATTTTTTATTTATATACAAAGTCATTCCTTTGTTTTGACGTAATAGCCGACTATCCGGATTATAAGATAATGCCGTATCACAAACGGCTATGGCTTCTTCTGTATAATCTCCTCCCACGCGGAGCATATAGTTTATCAATGTACTTGCCAGGTTGGTGTTTTCGCGATTAAACCCGTATGCCAGGAAATAAGAGGCTAACGCGGCTAACGGATCACCCATACGTGAATAACAGTCGCCGATATTTTTTAATAGGGTAGGGTTGGTATCGTCCTGTTCGAGAAGAAATTCATATATCCCGATCGCTTTGGAATAATCCGCCAACTGGTAATGGAGCCTTGCCAGTTGATAATTGGCATAGAAGTTCGTACTGTCTGTTGACAGGACTTTACGGAAATACCGTTCGGCATCAGATGCCTTCCCCAGGTTTGTCGCTGTACGGGCCAAAGCATTCAGTACATCGATGTTTGCAGAGTCAAGTGCAAAGCACAACTGATAATACCGGTAAGCATCTCTGTACTTGAGCATCCCTTCATAAGCCTGGGCGATAGCATGGATTATGTGATAGTCGATCGAATCAGCCGGGTTCATCTGGTCTGCATAAGCAATAACCTGATTATACTGTTTTCGGTAAACTAATTCTTGCAAGGAAACATCCTGTGCTTTCCCCGCCAAAGGAATGCACAGGATAAAAAGTAAAATAATCAATATATTATTATGAGAGTCAGGTGCCATAACCGATAATTGCCACTTCATCTATTTAATTAGCTTTATTCAAACGGAAAGAAACGGGTACTGTGTATTTTACGGGTACAATTTCACCCTTCACTTTTCCGGGCGTCCATTTCGGAGAAGATGAAAGTATGCGCAGGGCTTCTTTGTCCAATGCCGCATCGATCCCTTGTAAAAGCTTGAAATCCCTGAGAGTTCCGTCTTCGTTAACTACAAAAGAATATACAACAGTTCCTTCAATACCTTTTTCGAAAGCTGTTACCGGGTATTTAAGACTTTTTGAAATAAAATTCAGTAACTCCCTCGCACCACCCGGGAAACTAGGCATTTCATCCGCAACATTATATACACCATCTTCTCCTTTGCCCGGTTTATCATTTGATCCTCCGGACAGCCTGTATGTAAGAGGAATAGTGTATTGAACAGGTACTTTTTTTCCATTATCTTCGCCCGGTTCCCACGTAGGCATAGATTTGATCACACGTACGGACTCAACATCTATAGAGGGATAAACTCCCCGTAAGATTTCCACATCACTGATAGTTCCATCTACATTCACGACAAAACGTGCGATCACTCTACCTTGCTTACCTTCGTTTTGAGCATCCACAGGATATTTAATGCTGCGGGAGATAAACTTTAATAGTTCTTCTTCACCACCCGGGAATCTTGGCATTTTATCAGCTAGTGTATAGACTGTTCTCTTAGGCTGGTTACCTGCCGGTTTCATAATGATAGTCAGAGAAATGGGTTCTTTCCCTATGATAATATCATCGGTCTGTAATCCGGTCATTGAAAAAGTCAGCGTTGCATTTGCAGGAACTTCCAGTGTAAATTTACCTTCCGCATCTGTCACTGTACCGGTGGTTTGCCCCTTGACAGTTACTTTAGCGCTTTTCAGAGCATTCCCGCCGGTATCTTTAACGGTACCGTTTACTTTCACCGTTTTGTTTTGTACTGCAGAGAATGTATCTGCCACATCATTCACTATAACCGTTATATTTTCATTGGCAGAAACTGTTTCCGCCAAATTTTTTGTTATACGGGCTACAGCTTCTATATTGCTGAGAAGCATAAGGATAGCCACCAGCGGAAGAAACATCAGGTATTTCGTTCTCCCTATAGCCCGGGAGCGTTTTTTATTCATCATACTGATTCTGTTTTTTAGATGTAATACATTAAAATTATTATATAAATTTGCTGCAGCCGTAAATTGGTGATGCGCCAAACCTAACAAATGGTATTGATAGCTTTTAGTGTCGCATCCGGATTGTAATACAGTATGATCTGCCAGATACTCAAGGTTATGTCGAACTTCCCGTTTGAGTAGCCATGCAAAGGGATTGATCCAGCAGATCATACATGTAAGTTCGCCGACAATAACATCTATTGAATGCCATTGGGATA
>DAMCDT010000064.1:3723-14065 GCA_032058265.1 Tannerellaceae bacterium | reverse complement strand
GCAGTTGAAAATAAATAACATTGAATTAATGGATAAAAATACAGTAATCGGATTCTTGCTGATCGGGATAGTCATTTTTGCGTTCACATGGTTGAACCAACCTACTCCTGAACAACTGGAAGCACAGAATCGTTATAGAGACTCTATTGAACAACTTAATCGTCAGAAGCAACAGGAGTTACAATCGGAAGAAAGAGCTGCTGCTTTTGAAAAAGAAACACTTGAAGCCCTGCCGGATTCAGTTAAAATGGTCCAGTTGGAAAAAACCTACGGGGCATTCGCCGGCGCTTTAGAGGGAGACGATGAAACTATAAAACTGGAAAATGATCTTCTGGAAATACACATATCCAGTAAGGGAGGACGTCTATCATACGCAAGGTTAAAAGAATATGTTACACACGATTCATTGCCACTTATCCTTTTCCAGGGAAATGAATCCAGCCTCGACTTTACGCTGATCACAACAACAAACCGTATTATAAATACATCTGATCTTTATTTTACTCCCATAAGAGGTAATGATCCCGGTTCTGTCACTATGCGTTTATATGCAGGTGAAGATGCTTATCTGGATTTCTCTTACTCACTCTTACCTGATGACTACAGGGTTGAATACACCATTCAAGGTCATAATTTGAACGGGATTTTATCTCCGTCTACCAATGCGCTTGATATGGTGTGGGAGCAAGACATACGCCAGCAGGAGAAGGGGCGTAAGTATGAAAACCAGCATACAGCTTTGTATTATAAATTTGCGGCGGATGATGTGGAGAAACTGAGTGAAGGAAAAGACCAAAGTGAGAAAATATCTAACCGCTTACGGTGGATAGGATATAAGGATAAATTCTTTGCTACTGTTTTAATATCAAATGATGGTTTTGAAGCAACTACGCTCGATTCAAAGATGTTTGAATCATCAAAATATCTGAAGCATTTCAAAACAGTTACTTCTTTACCGTTCGACCTTTTAGGCAGAGAACCTTCCTCTCTTTCATATTATCTGGGCCCTAACCAATATGCACTGTTAAAGTCGTATGATAAAGGGGTACCGTCCAACGAACAATTGGATCTGGAAAAACTTGTTCCTATGGGAGGGAGTGTATTCAGGTGGGTCAATCAATATTTTATCGTACCTATTTTTGACTTCTTAGGTAGGTTCATCTCAAACTACGGGTTATTGATCTTCCTGTTGACATTGATCGTAAAACTGGTTTTATTCCCGTTAACTTATAAGTCATATATGTCATCTGCCAAGATGCGGGTATTACGGCCTCAGGTAGAAGAGATCAATGCCAAATATCCGGGACAGGATAAAGCTATGGAACGCCAGAAAGCGACGATGGATCTTTATAGCAAAGCAGGCGCTAGTCCTATGAGTGGATGTTTGCCTATGCTACTGCAATTCCCTATTTTGATCGCTTTATATAATTTCTTCCCGTCAGCTATTGAATTACGTCAGCAAAGTTTTCTTTGGGCTCAAGATTTATCTACTTATGATGCAATTGTCAGTTGGGATGCGCATATACCGATTATCTCTTCGTTTTATGGTAATCATGTCAGTTTATTCTGTTTGTTGATGACAGCCGTAAACATTATATATACTAAATATAATATGGAAATGACAAATACCGGACAACAGCAATTGCCGGGTATGAAGATGATGATGTATATGATGCCGTTAATGTTCTTGTTTATTTTTAACCAGAGTCCGGCAGCGTTAAGTTATTACTTCCTTGTTTCCACTTTAATTACAATTGCTCAAACCTTCTCTTTCCGTTTCCTTATCAATGAAGATAAGTTATTGGCAAAACTGGAAGCCAATAAAAAGAAACCCCAGAAAAAATCAAACTTCATGAAACGTCTGGAAGAAGCCCAGAAGCAACAACAGGAAGTGTTGAAGAAGCAGCAACAACAAAAACAGCAACAACCGAAGAGGAAACGGTAAAGTGCAAAAAATAATAAAGCAGAAAGGACAGCCATAATGGTTGTCCTTTTTTATTGCTGTATATCAATATATTAAATTATCAAAAATCTGTAAGGGTATAAAATGTTATCTCGTTATTTTAACATATGATACATTTTTATAAATAAAAAGGACATTTCTCGTCTGGTTGCAACAAATCAATCCCTTTTACTTTACATAACCTATCCTAACATTCTTTCACGCTTCTTTACCTTTGATGCGTGTATTGTTAACAAGTTAATACTGGAGAAACAGATGTTAGCCTATAATGATATGGAATGCTAAAATTATTTATCAACTTAAATCAAATCTTTATGAAAGAAAGATGTAGTACATTTTCTTTGCGAAAGTTGCCTGCATTGGCAATTATGGCTACCTTTCTGCTCATGAATTGCCTACCGGCAATGGCGCAGACAGGTATTAGAGTAACAGGGACAGTGACTTCGGAAGCTGATGGTTTACCTTTGATCGGGGTAAACGTCATTCAAAGGGGAACTACGAACGGAACTGTTACTGACCTTGACGGAAACTTTGAATTAACCGTTCCGGCTAATTCACAACTTGAGTTTTCTTACATAGGTTTCCTGAACCATCAAATGACAGTTACGGCAGGACGAACTGTTTATAATGTTATTTTAAGAGAAGACTCGCATTCTTTGGAAGAAGTAGTAGTAGTAGGTTACGGTGTTCAGAAAAAGAAATTGGTTACCGGAGCGACTGTACAAGTTAGCGGTGGCGATATACAAAAGCTAAGTACTACGTCTGCTTTATCTGCTTTGCAGGGACAGACTCCCGGGGTAAATATAATGCAAACATCAGGTATGCCGGGTGAGGGCTTTAGAGTCAATATCCGTGGTATCGGAACAACGGGAGATTCAAAACCATTATATGTTATAGATGGCATAAGTGGTGGTGATATTAATTTATTGAATCCCTCTGATATTGAGTCTGTAGACGTATTGAAAGATGCTGCTTCTGCTGCTATTTATGGTTCCCGTGCAGCGAACGGTGTTGTACTGGTTACAACTAAGCAAGGAAAAGCTGGAAAGCTTCAGTTATCCTATGAAGGGTATGTTGGGGTTCAAAATCCATATAGAATGCCGGCATTATTGAATGCAAAAGAGTATATGGCTATGCAGGACGAAACCCGTTTCAATGAAGGAAATGCCGTTTACAATTGGGCAAACGAATTACCTGATTATTTATATGAAAGTATTATGAATGGTTCATGGAATGGCACTAACTGGGCCGAAGAGTTCCGTAATAAAGATGCACTTACCCAAAATCATTCAATTAACCTTTTAGGAGGAAGTGATATATCGAAATTTGCTATGGGTTTTTCTTACACCAACCAGGAAGGTATATTAGGTCAGCCCACAGCAACAGATTATACACGCTACACAGCCCGAATTAATTCCGAACATGTATTGTTAAAGATAGGGAAATTAAATGTAATCACAATAGGGGAGAATTTAACTTTTACCCATACAGGTAGAAGCGGATCACAGGGAATTGGTAATATCTATTGGAACGATTTTCATAATATGCTTTCAGCTAATCCTTTATTACCAGTATATAATAGAGAAGGCGGTTGGTATCTTCAGGATGATAAAACCGCAGAAGGTTGGAATTTGCAAGGTTCTGTTGGAAACCCTATTGCTGACTACGCATTGGGAAGTCGTTCATTAAATCATAACAGAAGTTATAGTTTGCGATCTAGTGGAACTATTGAAATCCAACCTATAAAGGACTTAAGGTATCGTTCGACGTTTGCTTACAACCGAAGTTCATGGACTTCTCATTCCTATAATGGGGCGCGTAATATTTCAACGACAACCAACATTCCGTTGGATGAAGTGTCTCAAAGTAGTGGAGGTGGATATGATATTGCGTGGCAAAATACCATTAATTATATTTTTAATATAAATCAGGATCATACATTTAATGTATTGGTAGGTCATGAAATGCTAAAATCAGGTATGGGAATGAATTTGGAATTGGCTGTAAGAAATTCGTTATATCCCGGTTCATTTAAACATGCTTATATAAGTAATGCTGCTCCACTAAATTTTGATCATATCACAACAAAAAATGGCGAACCTTGGGGAATGGGTCGAATGGTGTCTTTTTTCGGTCGTTTGGATTACAATTATAAGGAAAAATATATGGCAACGGCAGTGTTCCGTGCCGATGGTTCATCCAAATTTTCACGTGGGAACCGATGGGGATATTTCCCTTCAATATCTGCCGGCTGGAATATAACAAATGAAGACTTTATGGAATCACTCAGAGAAAGTTGGCTTGATTATTTAAGGCTTCGTGTCAGTTGGGGACAAAACGGAAATAATTCTATTGATGATTTTCAATACCTGCCTATTATTTCGGAGAATCTAAAGAATCACCAACAACAGGAGCTTATGCCGATATATTACCAAATTCGGATATATCTTGGGAAACACAACAAACTATAGATATCGGTTTAGATGTAAGGATGTTACGCTCTCGTTTTGGTGTTGTTTTCGACTGGTATAGGCGTGAGACAAAAGATTGGTTAGTTAGAGCCCCTCAATTGGCAACTTATGGAACCGGCGCTCCTTATATTAATGGAGGAGATGTTAGTAATGAAGGTTTTGAATTAGGATTAGATTGGAATGATAATATAGGCGATTTTACATATAGTGCTAATTTTAATATTTCACATGTGAAAAACAAAGTGACACGTATTGCCAATGGAGAAGAAATTATCCATGGTCCGGGACATGTTTTAAGCCAGGGAACTACTGAAATGTTCAGGGCAGCAAAAGGCAAGCCGATCGGTTATTTCTGGGGATATAAAACAGAAGGTGTTTTCCAGAATCAGGCACAAATTGATGCGTACCGCGCGGCAGGAAAAGGAGTACTCGATACAGCACAACCAGGTGATCTGATTTTTGTTGATACAGATAAGAATGGAAGTATTACTGATGACGATAAAACAATGATTGGTAATCCTTATCCTGATTTTACCGCGGGTTTAACTTTAAATTTCGGTTACAAAGGATTCGATCTCTCTTTAACGGCGTATGGCAATTTCGGACATCAGATAGCTAAATCCTATCGTTCATTTGCAGATAGTCCTTTACAAAATTACACGACGGATATTTTCGGACGTTGGCATGGTGAAGGAACTTCGAATAAACTACCTCGTCTGACATCCGGTAGCCATACAAACTGGCAATATATATCAGACATATATATAGAGGATGCCGACTTTGTTAAAATGCAAAATATAACATTAGGATATGATTTTAAAAGATTATTCCCTAAAATGCCTTTAGGACAAGCACGTTTATATATAACTGCACAAAATTTATTTACCATTACAGGATATTCAGGTTTAGATCCTGAAGTCGGCAATAGTTACGCAGACGACTATAGTTGGTCGAATGGAATCGACCTAGGATTCTATCCAAGTCCGCGTACCTATCTGATAGGTGTAAATCTCAAATTTTAATAAGACATTATGGATATGAAAAAAATAATATTTTTTATTGCAACAGTTCTTTTATTTGCAAGTTGCGAAGATTACCTGGATACGGAAAACCTTACTAAAAAGGATACGACAAACTTTCCTTTATCGGCCGACGATGCAGACCAAATGGTAACAGGTATCTATGCGACGCTTAATATGGTATTAAGTAGTCCGGAACGATCTTATTTCTATGTGTCGGAATTAGCTTCGGACGATCGTTTTGGTGGTGGTGGCGAAAACGATAAACTTATGCAAGCCATCGATAAGTTAATGAATGCAGAACCAGATATGTTCCAGACCTTCTGGGAATATCGTTACAGAGGTGTTTTTCGTGCAAATATGGCGTTGGAAACGTTGGACAATTGTGATGTTTCGGAAGCTGCTTTAAATAGATACAAAGGGGAAGCGCATTTCCTTCGTGGATTTTTCTTCCATGAATTAACAGAAATGTTTGAAGAAGTGCCTTTAGTGCTTTCAACTGAACCTGTAAATATGCCTCGTACTGAAGTGGATCTTATTTATGGGCAAATTGCTTATGATTTAAAACAAGCGATAAATTTACTCCCGTCTAATAAGTACAATACAACAGAATCAGGCCATGCCACCAAATGGGCGGCTGAAGCGCTTATGGCACGTGTATTCTTATTCTACACAGGTTTTTACAATAAATCAGAACTTCCTTTGGGTGATGGAACCGGAGCAAATGTAGGTACAGTAACAAAACAGGAAGTTATTACCTGGGTAGATGATTGTGTAGCTAACAGCGGTCATGGATTAGTGGATGATTTCCGTAGATTATGGGCTTATTCAAACCAGTACACTGCTCCTGAGTATGACTTTGTAAAAGATCTTGCTGATTCAGGAAATACCTGGGTAGTGGATGGTAATGGTAATCAGGAACATATATTTGTAGTAAAATGTTCGAAGATGGCTAACTGGAATTCTGGAACTACTCCGGGTTATAATAATATGTATTTGATCCATTTCGGGCTTCGCGCTGATAATGGTGGTGAGGGTACATTTCCTTTCGGTGTAGGTTGGGGAGCGGGGCCTGTTAATCCAACGCTATGGAATGATTGGGCTAGTGCCGAACCTAATGATATAAGACGTAAAGCTTCTATATTAAATATAGAAGATGAAACAGATGACTTTATTATTGGTGCTGACAAACAAGTAGAAGAAGCTGGATTCTGGCAAAAGAAACTTACAGTAGTACGTGCCCACAACAATGAAGGTAAACTAATGAACACGTTTGCATCATTACAATGGAATGTTACTGCGGATGATTTTCAGTTAGGTCATGTACAGGATCTTGTACTTATTCGGTTTGCCGATGTATTATTAATGCAATCTGAATTAAAAGAAACTGCTGATGGAATGAACAGGGTTCGTGCCCGTGCTGGCCTGCCTGCAAAATCATATTCATTAGATGCTATTAAAAATGAACGTCGGTTTGAATTAGCCTTTGAGGGTCGCAGATGGGCGGATATCCGTCGGTGGGGTGACGCATCTACTTTATTAGCCAGACAGGAAGGGGTGGCGATTTATAACAGAGGGCTACCGGACGCTATGAAACAGTTTGGAGGAGGATATGCCAAGCGGTATGAAGAAACGAGGGGTTTCTTCCCTCTACCCATTTCACAAATTAGTTTATCGGAAGGAGTTTTAACACAAACACCTGGATGGGGTACAGCCAATGCTGAATTCCCTGGTTGGTAATGGTAGAGAATATTTAAATAAAAAATGTAACAATATGAATAAATCGATCATATATTCTATTTTAATGGGTTTCTTACTATTAGTAGCTTGTGACCCGGTTGAAAGTAGAGATAAAATGACTGGAGCCATCACCGCAGATCAACTTGATATAAAAGTTACTCCGGAAGTAGTAAATGGTGTGAGGTCGAATAAGCTGATACTCGAAAATAACAGCCCTGTACTTTCTTTTTGGAATTACGGTGTGGGAACTACAGCAAAAGCCTATGATGAGGTATTGGTAACTTCTGTGGGTGATATATTGGTAACATTTACCGGTCGAAATGGTGACGGAAGTACTCTCACAAAAGAGATTACAGTAAATGTAGAAGCCATAGTCTATGAAGTGACCGGTATGGATAAATTCATTGGCGACGGTTCTAAGACATGGGTATTTGACGCATTTACCGATAATAACCATCCGTATGGTATTGGTGGAGCAGTTAGTGATTTTTCACCTACATGGTGGGGTCCTGAATACGGAGAATTTGATGAATGGGATGCTTCCATGACATTTGCTTTGGATGGTGGTGCTATTTTCACTAAAACGTTAAGTAACGGAACTCAGCAAAAAGGTACTTTCTCATTTAATCTGTCAAAGAAGGTAGGAACCTGGTCGCAAGGGACATTATCATTGAATGGTGCAACAATACCTAATGCATATTCTGTAAATAAAAAAGCAGGTGAAGCTTTCGATTTCTACATCCTTGTGTTGGAGGACGACCAAATGGTACTGGCTAATATGTCAGGTAATGGTATTCCAGATGATCCCGGATCAGGTTCGGAAGCGAATTTCTGGATGTTCCGTCCGGAAGGTTATACTGCAACAGATAATACGGAACAAATGGAATTTTTAACCGGTGGAACTGAAAAAGTATGGACATGGGTTGCTGGTAACGAAGCATTTGGAAATAATTCTCCAACGGCATCTGCTCCTGGATGGTGGGTATTGCCAAGAGACGGTAGTATCGATGAACAGGTTCCGGGAGAAGGTACGGGTGCTACTATGACTTTTTCAATGGATGGCACATTAACTAAAAAAAGGAATGATGGAACTGAATCTGTCGGAAGTTACAAAGTAAATATGGGCAAATTTGTCGAAGGTTGGTCTATAGGAACTTTGCAAACTACAGACGTTACCGTTCTAGCCGGAGTGGCTTTCGTTGAAGATAAAATTGATATTAGCGAATACTCCATCATATCCCTGGATGAAAACAACTTTGTACTTGGGTATGTGTCATCAGCAAAACCGGATGAAGGGTACTATTGGGTATTTGCTCCACAAAATGAATAATGATTATTGATATAAATAATGATATGAAAACGAAGATATTGATTTATATTCCTGCAGGTACATATAAGGTTAGAGATATCGTGATAGAAGGAAATTGTAGTTGTATCCCGGAATTTAGGGCAATTGCACAACATGTATTTGTTGGTTTTACTATTACATACGGTGCTTCGTCGTCAAATCATATTGGATTATATTGTTTCTAAATTGTTAAAATAAAAAAATGACAAGTCTTTGTGGCTTGTCATTTTTTTTATTAGGAACTATTATTATCATTATTATTAAAGCTTTTTTGAATATTTTAAAACAAGTGGATTTACACCCGGATATAAAAAGGTTTGATCCGGGTGTAAATATTATTTTATTACAGTGGCTCAAATTAACTTCAAATAGAATTTCTAAACAAATAACAACGATGCAAAAAACTAAGGGTAGTAAAGGGATTTCATTATGGTTGGTTTTTATATTTTTTATTTCCTGCACATCAAATAATAAGACATTGGAAATAGAGGGAACGGTTCGTGCGGATAGGGATTTTACGGATGAGGTTATTTATCTGGTACCGATGGAAGGTAAAACTTCTGTTACCGACTCTGCAGTTATTGCGGATAATTTTTTCAGAATTAAAGCAAATGTAGACACTGCTTCCATATATGTTATCAGGGCTAAAAACCCTCTGTTAGGGTATTTCCTTCAACCTCTTTTAGTTGTAATGGAGCCGGGTGAACTGGAAGTGAGGCTAGATTCTGTAAGCTTTGCGAAAGGAACACCTTTGAATGAAACATTACAAAAATGGAAAGACAATAAAATCGAGACAGACAATAAAATACATCAAATAAGAAAACAAATCAGAAATGCTGATGATGAATTAAAGGAAACCTTGGAAAAGCAATTAACGCAGCAGAAAGAAACTTATTTAGATTATAATTTTAACTTTGTAAAAGAGAATAAAGATAACCCTTTAGGCAAATTTGTCTATAAAATGACTAAATCACAATTCACGCCCGAACAACTGAGAAAACTGGATAATATAGAATGAGTCAAAGGAATGAAATATGGATGCAGGGAATAATAGCGATAATATTAGCCGTTTACTGTTTTTCCTTCTTTCAGTTTTTTCTGCCTTATCATTTGTTCTTTAAAGAACAAACCCAACTTTTTTTATTAACAGCCGATTACTTCCTTTCTTATTTTGAGAAACCAGCGTGGTTAGCCTGCTATATGGGTGATTTCTTAACACAGTTCTATTACCTGAGAGGGGGTGGCGCTGTTGTTTTGGCGCTTGTATTATTAGTAGAATGGTGGCTTTTTACCCTTGTTTTCAAGAAAATTGGAATTGAAAAGAACTCCCCGTTAGTTGCCTTATTACCTGTTATTTTGGAATTTCTCTTTCATTGTGAGCTACATTACTCATTATCTGTAACGATAGGTGTTATTATAATATTACTGGTATTTATATTATACACCCATTTAAGTAATAAATGGCTTTCCATTATCACCGGAATAGTTTTATTGCTTTTTCTTTATTTTACCGTCGGGGCTGCTTTTTTTCTCTTTACGGTCCTCGTGACATGTTTTGAAATAGTGCGAAGGGAATGGAAATGGTTATATTGGGTCCTATTGCTTGTAGGCATCTTTTTGTTTCCTTATTTGATGAGGCCTTATTATCATGTTACAAAAAAACAGGCTTATCAGTATCCGATAACTTCATTTCGCTTAAAAGGGCCTGACTTTACACGAGAAAAGATATTGGCACTCACTTCAGAAGCTTATTTCGAACGATGGGACCAGGTATATTATTTAGCTGATAAACATAAACTTC
>DAMCDT010000064.1:0-3713 GCA_032058265.1 Tannerellaceae bacterium | reverse complement strand
GGGTAGCTACTTACTATACCAACATAGCCTTATCCAAACGGAATGAGTTACCGGATAAATTACTTGAATTTTATCAACCGGCCGCTGAAGGATTATTCTTACCGGTAAATCCTCATTCTAATTGGATGGATATTTTCTTTAGCAGTGATGTCTTTTTTCATTTGGGTGATATGAATATGGCGCAACATTCGGCTATGCTTGGAATGATCTTTTCGCCAAAGCACCGTAGTACGCGAATGGTGAAAAGATTGGCTGAAATAAATCTGGTAAATGGCGACACTACGGCAACATACAAATATCTCCGTCTATTGGATGCTACTTTATTTCATAAGCGATGGGCGAAGGAACATGAAGATATGCTGACTGCTATAAATGTAGATGATTATCCATGGTTAAAAAGAAAACGAGAGCTAATACCGACGCGTGATACGTTACGGTTGGCAGCTGAATACCCGACCTCACTAAAAATACTTATTGAGAGTAATCCGGATAACAGTTATGCTCTGAATTACCTGCTTTGCTTTTATCTATTGAATAAAGACTTACCCATGTTTTCTAATGCCTATGATATATGGTGTAAGGAAAAACCTCTTTATCAATCCCGGCTATACCATGAAGCCTTATTGATAAAACTGGCAATAACCAAAGCCTCGCAGAAAGAGTTGGAAACATACAACATACCTGAGAGGACGATGATGGATTTTATGGATTATACCCGTATATATGAACAATCAAACGGTAATTTGGAAATGCTTAGAGAAAAGTATGCGTCAAGTTACTGGTTTTATTATCATTTTGCACAGATTAAAAGAAATGAATAAGTATTTTGTTTATATAGTTTTTTTGATTGTTCTATTTGGTGCTGTTGCTTGCCAGGGTGATAGGAAAGTAACGGTAATAAATGGATTGCCTCCTATGTATCCTGATTACACGGAAATTACAATCCCATATAATATTGCTCCATTGAACTTTTTGTTACGGAATAAGCCGGAAATTGTGGAAATAAAAATGAAAGGCGAAGTTAAAGAAGTATTGATCAGGGACAGTTATAAAGTACAGTTTTCAGAAAAGAAATGGAAAGATTTCCTGTCGGCGGAAAAGGGGAATACTATCACACTGTCGATATCAGTAAAAAAAGACAATGAATGGATACAATATACTCCTTTTAACTGGGAGGTTGTCTCCGATAAAATAGACCCTTACCTAAGTTACCGCTTAATTGAGCCCGGTTATGAAGTGTGGAATTCCCTTCAATTGAGAGAGCGGAATATCGAGAACTTTAAGGAACGGGTTATTGCCGATAATAACCTAACGGAACGTTCGTGTATGAATTGCCATATATATGGAAATCAGGATCCCGGCCTGTCTTTTTTCCATTTGAGAGGGGCGAAAGGCGGTACGATATTAAACCGTAACGGGCAGTTGCGGAAACTTAATACCAAAGCCGGTGATATGGTTTCGTCGGCAGTATATGGTAATTTCCATCCGTCGGGACGGTTCGGCGTGTTTTCCTCCAATATTATTATTCCGGCATTCCATACTTATAAGAGTGAACGTTTAGAAGTTTATGATACGGAGTCGGGTATAATGATCCTTGATTTTGATAAGAATATAATTGTTCCTTTTCCAACGGATAGTGCACAAAACAAGCCCTTCAGGACTTTCCCCGTTTTTTCTGCTGACGGAACATCGGTATATTATTGTGAGGCGCCGTATGTAAAGTTGCCGGAAGATATTCATAAATTAATGTATAGTATACATCGTATAGATTTCGATCCCGTGACTTGTCGGTTTGGGAATAAAGTCGATACTATCTTTTCGTCCAACTTGTATGATAAGTCCGTTTGTCATTTAAAAACATCTCCGGATGGTAAATACCTTTTGTATACGGTTGCAGACTACGGCACTTTTCCGATCTGGCACCGTGAAACTGATCTACAAATGCTGAATCTCCAAACGGGCGAAATCGATAGCCTGCAAATCGTCAATGCCGATTGCTCGAACACTTATCATAGCTGGTCGTCTAACAGCCGGTGGTTTGTTTTTGCCAGTAAACGTGATGACGGAATATATGGCAAACCTTATTTCAGTTATATCGATAGTACCGGTAAGGCACATAAACCGTTTGTTTTACCTCAACATGACCCGGCCTGGTATGATCATACCTTAAAATCATTTAATATACCTGAACTATCCAAAGGCTCGCATCCTTTTAATGCGAAAGATATCGAAGATATTTATTATCAACAGAGTGCCGAACCGATGGAATACCAATATTATTAGTACCTTGCCTTATGGATAAACAAATACGATATATAAGTGCCGGACTTTCCTTGATATTAGGATTAGGAGTATTAATTTTCTTCGGATATTTTTATCGGTACCATCTTATTTATCAGGAACAATTCCAGTTGTTCCTATTCACTTCGGATTATCTGGCTGATACCGTACATAAACCGGGCGGATTGAGTGAATATATCGCACGATTTCTTACACAATTTTATCTTTTTCCCTGGATTGCAGCGGGTATTATAGCTGTTTTATTAGTGATGATCCAGCGTCTACTTCTTTCCATCTGTTTTACTATCAAATATAAGCCAGCTTATATGCCCCTTACTTTTATACCTTCGTTATTTTATGGAGTATTATTATGCGACGAACATTACATGCTGGCAGGTGTGGTCTCATTGGTCATCGTAATGGCTTCGGTGGTATTTTATGGCATGATTAAGCCGACAGTTGTTCGTCTCCTGTATTTCTTCCTGATGCTCGCCATGTTGTATTGGTTGGCAGGAGGAACTTATATCGTTTTTGGTTTATTATGCATTATCCTGGAATGGTCTAAAAAGGTGAAGAATCGTAAATTTAAGCTATGTATGATTTCAGGATTTATCTTATTGTCCTTTACTCTTCCATTTCTGGCGAAAGCTTTCTTAGTGCAATATCCTTTGTCAAAAATATGGATTGGGGTTGATTTATATCGTTTTGCTTCCGTTATTCCTCCTTTTGTATTACTCATTTGGGGGTTAATAGTAGTAATACCTTTATTATTCTACTATTTACCCAATATAAAACGACCTTATGTCAGTATCGGAATCTATACTTTTTTCTCAATACTATTAGCGGGCTATGGCATTACTATATTTACAGATTGGCAAAAGGAGGAGGTAATGAAATATGACAATTTTGTCAGGCGTCAACAATGGGAAAAAGTTATCGAAGCTGCGGATAACAAAACTCCTGATTCACCATTATCCGTTGCATACTTGAATCTGGCGTTGTGCAAAAAGGGATTAATGAGTGAAAAGATGTTTCATTATTACCAGAATGGTATTGAGGGGTTATTGCCTTCTTTTATCCGTGATTTTACGATTCCGATGATGTCAGGAGAGATATATTACTATCTAGGATTTGTGAATACGGCACAGCGTTATGCATTTGAAGCTATGGAAGCGATACCTGACTATCAGAAAAGTGGCAGAGCTATCAAACGATTGGCTGAAACAAATATCATCAATGGAGAATATGAAGTTGCTGAGAAATATCTCCGTATGCTTCAGCATACGTTTTATTACAGGAAATGGGCTAAACTGGCGATGCCTTTTCTCCACGATGAAGAACGAATTGAAACAAATCCTGAGTGGGCCGAATTGCGAAGGTACCGTACAAAGACTAATTTCTTATTCAGTGAACAGGAAAAAGATATGATGCTG
>DAMCDT010000063.1:0-14094 GCA_032058265.1 Tannerellaceae bacterium | reverse complement strand
CGATGGCAACCATAGGATCCCGTTCGGCAATAACGTCGGGCAATATGGCTGAATACATCATGGCGACTTCAACAATGGGTTCATGCTCTTTCACCCATTCCTGAATATTAAACATGGGGTAAATGAACGCCATTCCGAAAAACACCAGTAATATAGCCCGGCGTAATTTAAAGAATGTGTCCTTATAAAAGAACAACCGGTAAAAAGCGTAAAATATGATGAAAGCTATATTTACCTTTATAAGGTATACAAGTTCCGGTGACATGGTAAACGGGTATTGTATTAATCTTTTCCTTTTTCAATCATATCGATTATCTCTTTCAAATCATCTGCAGAGATCTTCTGGTCTTTCGCAAAGAAAGAAACCATTTCTTTATAAGAATTTTCAAAGTAATTACGGACAACGCCATTCATAAAGATGCGTTTGTATGCACTTTCTTCAATAAGCGGAGTATATTCGTATGTATTACCGTACCGTTTGGGTTTTACATATTTTTTCCGTTCCAGATTCTTGACTATGGAAGCGATGGTTGTGTACGGAGGTTTGGGCTCCGGATACTCTGCTACTATATCTTTTACGAAACAAGGACCCAATTGCCAGATATTCAGCATTACCTCCTCTTCTTGTGTTGTTAACTTTTCCATGGAAATTAATTAATTACGATGATATCGCAAATCTACGATAGTTTCGTAATTAGGCAATAAACTATGCGTTAATTCGTGTTAATCACTGCATG
Organism: Tannerellaceae bacterium; assembly: GCA_032058265.1. Lineage (GTDB taxonomy): Bacteria > Bacteroidota > Bacteroidia > Bacteroidales > Tannerellaceae > DFXE01. The sequence continues at coordinate 13,357 of DAMCDT010000063.1, read as the reverse complement.
TTATCGAACACACTTGTTCGTTTATTAAATTAATACCCTATTTTTGTATCAACTAGTTCATGTATAATATGGAAAAGAAAGTCATAACTTTTGGAGAGATCATGCTGAGGTTGGCTACGCCCGGTTATCTCCGTTTTAATCAGAGTGATCAGTTCAGCGCTACATTTGGTGGTGGCGAAGCAAATGTGGCGGTTTCATTAGCCAACTACGGTGTACCAACCGAGTTCGTTACCCGTTTGCCTCAAAACGATATTGCCCGTGCTTGTGTAATGGACCTGCGTAAATATGGTGTAGGTACGTCCAATATAGTTTACGGTGGAGAGCGGTTAGGTATTTATTTCCTGGAGACTGGCGCTGTAGCCCGTGCCAGTAAAGTGGTTTATGACCGTGCACATTCCGCTATATCTGAAATAAAGCCGGGTATGATAGATTGGGAAGAAGTATTCAAAAATGCTTCCTGGTTTCATTGGACGGGTATTACACCAGCTATTTCACAGGGGGCAGCCGACATTTGCCTTGAAGCTATCAAAACAGCCAACCGGATGAGTATTCCTGTTTCCTGCGACCTGAATTACCGGAAAAACCTCTGGAAATATGGGAAAAAAGCATCGGAAGTTATGCCTGAACTGGTAGCAGGTTGCGATGTTATACTGGGTAATGAAGAAGACGCGGAAAAGGTATTCGGAATCAAACCGGAAGGATTCGATGTGGCACAGACGGAAGGAGAAGTGAATGCCGGCGAGTTTGAATCGGTTTGCAAACAACTGACGGAGAAGTTTCCGCAGGCGAAGAAAGTAATTATCACCTTGCGCGGTTCGGTAAACGCTAACCATAATACATGGGGAGGCGTATTATATACGGAAGGAAAACTCTATCAATCCCGCCGGTATGATATCACACATATTGTAGACCGTGTGGGAGGTGGCGATTCATTTATGGGAGGGTTGATCTATGGTTTGCTGACCTATACGACCGATCATCAGAAAGCCCTGGACTTTGCCGTAGCGGCATCTTGCCTGAAACATACAGTATATGGCGATTATAACCAGGTAACAGTTGAAGAAGTAGAAAAATTAATGGGCGGAGACGGCTCGGGAAGGGTAAGCAGATAATGGCACGATTCAATAAAATACAGGTATTAAGCGCAATGATAGACACCGGAATGGTGCCTGTCTATTATAATAAGGATATAGAAATTGCCAAGCAGGTTGTGAAAGCTTGCTATGAAGGTGGTGTTCGTGCATTTGAATTTACCAACCGGGGAGACTTCGCACAGGAAGTATTCGGCGAGTTAGTAAAATTTGCCGCTAAAGAATGTCCTGATCTGATCTTAGGGATTGGTTCGATTGTCGATCCTGCAACGGCAGCTTTATACCTTCAATTGGGAGCGAACTTCGTGGTAGGCCCGCTTTTCAACCCTGAAGTTGCTAAAGTTTGTAACCGTCGTTTGGTTCCGTACACGCCCGGATGCGGTTCAGTCTCGGAAATTGGTTTTGCTCAGGAAGCCGGGTGTGATCTGTGTAAAATATTCCCCGCCGGTAGTGTAGGAGGGCCTTCGTTTGTAAGCAATATGAAAGCGCCGATGCCCTGGTCAATGATTATGGCAACAGGAGCGGTAGAGCCGACCGAAGAGAATCTGTCTGCCTGGTTTAAAACAGGTGTAACCTGTGTGGGAATGGGTTCAAAGCTTTTTCCGAAAGAAACTGTAGCAGCAGGGAACTGGTCAGCCATTACCCAATTATGTAAAGACGCATTAGCCATCATCCAAAAATACCGGAATATATGAAACCCTTTCTTGACGAAGACTTCCTATTGCAGACGGATACAGCCAAAGAACTGTTTCATAACCATGCGGCCAATATGCCGATCATCGATTACCATTGCCATCTGAATCCGCAAATGATAGCGGAAAATTATCAGTTTGCGGATTTAACCGAGATATGGCTGGCGGGCGACCATTACAAATGGCGCGCGATGCGTGCAAACGGTATACCCGAAGAATATATTACAGGCGATAAACCTTCTTACGAACGGTTCACCAAATGGGCGGAGACGATGCCATACACCATGCGTAATCCGTTATACCATTGGACACATCTTGAACTAAGCCGTGTATTCGGTGTGGGTACTGTTTTAAATCCTTCCACAGCAAAAGATATTTTTGAGCAATGTACTGCCAAACTGCAAACACCTGAATTCCGGGCGCATGGCATTATGAAAAAGATGAACGTAGAAGTGGTCTGCACAACGGACGATCCGGTCGACTCATTGGAACATCATGTAAAGATCAAACAAGATGGTTTCGCAACAAAAGTATTACCTACCTGGCGTCCTGATAAAGCAATGGCTATCGATAACCCGGTTGCTTATAACGAATACCTGGCACGGCTGGAAGAAGTATCAGGTATAACTATCCTTACTTTTAACGACCTGTTGGAAGCACTTCAGAAGCGTCATGATTTCTTTGAGTCTGTTGGTTGTTGTGTTTCCGATCATGGGTTGGAGACCTTCTATGCCGAACCATACACCGATTCGGAGATACAATCGATCTTCATGAAAGTAAGGGGTGGAAAACAAGCGGATGAAAAGGAAATCTCAAAATACCGCTCCGCCATTTTATATGAAGGGGCATTGATGGATGCCCGTTCTAACTGGGTGCAGCAATTCCATGTAGGCCCCAACCGTAACAATAATACCAAAATGTTCAAACTATTGGGACCGGATGCAGGTTTCGATGCCATAAACGATCATAATTTCGTCACTCCCATGAACCGTTTCCTGGATAGATTGAACAGCGACGGCATGTTGGCAAAGACAATCCTTTACAACCTCAACCCACGAGATAACGACCTGATGGTTGCGAACGCCTATAACTTCAACGACGGTTCCGTACCTGGCAAGATGCAGTTCGGCGCCGCCTGGTGGTTCCTCGACCAACTAAAAGGTATGCAAGACCAGATGAATTCCTTATCAGCCCTCGGCCTGTTGAGCCGTTTTGTAGGTATGCTTACCGATTCACGCAGCTTCCTATCTTATCCCCGCCACGAATATTTCCGCCGCATCCTATGTAATATGCTCGGGAACGATGTGGAAAACGGGGAATTGCCTTCATCTGAATTACCATTTATCAGCCAAATGGTAGAAAATATAAGCTACTACAATGCAAAAAACTATTTCGGTTGGTAACACGGAACCGGAATAGCATTTTGTCATTTTGATAATATACCTATTAAAAACAGGAGCTATTTGACCCCCTAATCGATGCTGCTCCTGAATAACGGCTGTATTTGATAGTAGAAGAAAGCATAAAGGAGGAAGAATATCCTTCTTGATCTCTCCTGAAGGGAAAAAAGATATATTTAACAACAAAAAGCTTTATGAATAAGTGGATCATGAAGCTTTTTGTTAATTTCTGGTATGAGGTGAATTTTGAGCAACTAGAGTTCAGGAAAGGCTAATTTAGGCTCCTGAAGCCTCCATTCAGGGCTAATTTAACAAAACCCCAGAGTTTTGTTGTCAAAACATCCGAATCATTTTTTCAAAACATTAGGACAATTGTAACAAATCTCCCTAATAACTTTCCCATTTCATTAGGAAAACTTGAACAAAACTATGCCATATTTTTATAAAACCACCTGTTTTTTCCTCTGGAAGGTGTTGTTTGCTTAAAGGTTGTGTTAGGGAAACGGTCGAATATTAGGTTTATAGTAAGCGCTCATGCTTATATGCTAACAAAATGATAAATAGAAATGCGGCATATAATAAGCAATGGCTTTCAACCATTTGCTGTATATACGCCGCATAATCTCAATTAAAAACAGTAAATATTAATGATAAGTCATTCTAACGATTTATTGGAAGATTGTAATTCTTCTAATTGATCGGGAGAAAGAAGACTCATGATCTTTTTGAGCTTATCCTGCATATCAATGATATCCTGTCCGGTTATCACGATCTTGGGCTTTTCTTCCCGGGCAACCGGATCACTCTCTTCCTGCGATTTATTTTCCACAGGTTTCTCTTCTTCCTCAGCCATCACCTCCACAATCACACTATCAATATCCAACGCTAACGGCTCAAAATCCGTAATCAACGGTTCGTCTATTTCTTCGTAATCGTCAGGTGTTTCAACAACGGGTGTTTCCAGTATCTTACCGTTTTCATAGAATCGTTTACCTAATGTTATCTGACTGCCAAATAATTGTTGATCAGATTTCCGAATTAATACTTTTCCTTCGGCGGCAGTGATTAACTGACCTTTCTTTTTTGTTTTCTTTCCTATTTTCATTTTTCTGAATATTATTTTTATTAACATTCTGTTAAGCCGGTTTCTGACTTGCCGGAAATATTTTGTCCGCTACCGAAACCCAGTTTGTCGCTGTCTTATAATCCTCTACCGCTTCGTCCGGCACATAAATAGGAGGTACCGAGCTAGCCGAATTATTGATAGCTAACACATAGGAGGCCGGGTTATATAATTCGGCCGGTATACGGGATTCCATTTCAATATATTCAATCGAAGGCGAACTACTGATGATCGGATAACTAAAATAATTGAAAGAATCGGAAAATTTCACTTTCAATAAGTCTGTACACTCACTTAACATTTTCTCGGTATTTAACCTATAATATTGATTTTCATGCTGAGCAGGATTAAATTGAAAGGTCTTCTTCCATTCTGTTATTTTTGTACTTAAAAATGCATATCTTATATTTTGGATCGCTTCCTGTGTGGAAAGTAATTCATCCGGGACAGCTGTAATACTTGTAGATGCAAAGGCAAATGCCAGATCGTATAGTTTAGGACTATTTTCAAATAAATTTCCGGGGATTGTCTGCAAACTGGAGCAATTATTGAATACATATTGAACAGTAAAGAGGTCGGGTAAATCTGCAAATAATTTTTCTGGAATTTCGGTTAAAGACTTACAGTTAGTAAATGTCTGGCTTGCATTTTGCAAAGCTATACAGTCTTTGAAAAGATTTGTAGGAATATGTGTGAGTTTCTGGCATTCTTGAAAAGCTTTCTCAACAGTTCTCAATTCGTATAAATTGGAAAATAGTCCGTTCGGAATCGAAGTTAAATTTCTACAATTCCTGAATATTTCCGTTACATCCTGTAAAGCTATGCAATTCTTAAATAAATCTGCGGGAATAGAGGATATAGCCGTATGGGTAAACATATATCGAAGGGTAGTAGTCTGGGTAAAGGAATTGAATAAACCATCCGGAATAGTTTCCAGTACAGAACAATATTCAAAAACCTGGCTTATTCCTTTAACTTGGTTTAGCCCATTAAAAATGTTACCCCGAATAGTTGTTAATGCAATACACCTGTTAAACAATGAGTTTATATTGTTTACGCTGTTTGCCTCCGGATTCCATAATCTGGCGGGCAGGTCTGTTAATGAACGTGTTTCCCTGAAAGCAGAGTCAAAATTTGTTGCCGCTGAATTGTAATAGAATAAATCTGCAGGAACAGTAGTTATTCCGGAATAAGCAAAGCAACTACCAAAATTAAGCGCCTCTGTGTTATACCGGAAAAGTTCTGCCGGCACAGTTGTAATAGTTGAGCAACCGGCAAAGACTGCATTAAATGTGGTAACCTTCGTGTTATATCTGAATAGATCTTTTGGTAGAGTGTTTAAGGATGAACAATATCCGAATAAACTATAACAGTCGGTTACTTCCGTACAATATTTAAAAAGATCTGTCGGTATAGATATGAGAGATGTGCATCCGGCAAACAATCCGCTCAAAGATGTGACTTTCTCACAATTCATGAAAAAGCCTTCCGGAATAGTACTTAGTTTGGAGCAATTATTGAATGTGCTTTGGAAGGTATAAACCTCTCTACAATTAACAAACATATCTGGATTGATATTTTCGAGCGAACTACATTTACTAAAAACCTCTTTTAGTTCTTTTAAACCGGTCGGGAATTTAATATTCGCACTTTTAAGTCCGGTGCAATTTTCAAATGTTTTATAAAATGTTTCACATTCAGGAGTGTAATCCAACAGATCTGTTGGCAGGAAAGTTAAGCTAGTACAATTGTAGAAAGCTTCTGATAAAGAATTCAACTTACTACAATCCCTGAATAATCCGGAGGGTATAGATTGTAATGAGCGGCAATTATAAAATAGTTTAGGCGCCTGCTTAACTTCGACGCATCCGTCAAATAAACCCTCGGGTATTTCAAGTAATGCGTGACACTCAGAGAATGTTTCACTGAATGATTCCCTATTAATATCGTTTTTAAATATATCTGGTCCAATATACCTTAAGCCAAAATGCCGGTAGAACCTCAATCCGGTAATTTTGGAATTTCCGATTGACCAAAGCGCCAGATAATGATATTGATAAGTAGAGTTATTAATACTTGCATATATTACCCCCTCACAGTTATGTATCCTTACTAAATGAGGAGTGTTTGAACTGTATGTATGGCTATAAGATTGGTAATATTGGCCTTTAGAAAGTGTTTCTTCTGTTCCGTCTCCCCAATCGATTGAATAATTCCATTGGGGTTCGTCACTTGATGTAACCACAAGTAATTCAACCGTATTGTTCCCCGTTAATAGCATTTGAATAGATCCGTCTGCTTCAGGCTTTATATCTTCTAAAGTTGTTTTTACTGCGACTTTGTTTTCTAAATCAGAAGTTCCCACTCGCAAATTACTTTCGGTAGGAGGATTACTTTTATATTTAGCCGAATAAGTATATTGTCCGTTAAATAATCTGAACACGGCTTTTCCTTCCTGATCGGTTCTTTTAGTTTCATTATTTACCGTGACGGTTGCTCCTTCCAAGGGTATTGAGCAGACTGAATCTATGATTTGGAAAGTAATATTTACATACGGGTAAATGGTCATATAATTTATATCATCTTTTACGACCGCCTGGAAACTAAAGGTATTTCCTCCGAAACCGTCAGCTTCTGCATACCCTTCGAACATATCCAGTGTACGGATATATGCTTTCCCTTCACTATCCGCGGTATATTTCTTTTCCTCGAATGTTACCACTGCTCCCGGGATCGGAACATTGTTTTGATCTCTTACTACCAGTGTCCGCTTGGGAATATAGGTAATAGTGAAACGACGGGTTGAAGAGGAAGTAATGGTATGGGAACCATCGGGTATACCCACATGGTTATCGCAGGAAAACGTAAAATCTACCTTAGCACCGATCGGAGCCATGACGGAGTACCGGTTTTCCGATATTTTAATAAACGGCCGGTTGCAGGTAAAATGTCCGTTTGTAATGGGTTGCACCTGGCTGGAATTGAACTCGAATATAGTTGTAGGGTCTTCTTTAATGCCTTCTACCGTAATGTCGAGTTCCGGGAAATACTTCCGACAGTTGGCCAGATCGGTTACAAATCCGGTTTGAGCCGTGAATTTTCCGGTTACGATTGCTTGTTCCACATGGCCGCCACTTTCGTCCAGACCTCCGATTTTTGCTAGTTGAAGAAGGATATCCAGGCTGTTGTCTTCCAGCTCGATCCCTGTCAGTCGTACACGGTTTAGTTTGCGGGGTTCGGTTGCCAGGATTCTTTTGAGCAGCGCCAGTTGGTCGATGGAGTTCATATTCTCCAGAACAAGGGTCGTGATATTGTCGACGCTTTCCAGTTGAAGCCCTTCATCTGTTAGCTGTAATTGATTACGTAACGACAGTGTATCGATAGATGCAGGCAACGATAACACCCTAAGGATACCTGCTTGCGGAAGCGTTACCATCGAGGTATTCGAGCCTTGGGCATATATTTCTTCAATTGAATCGCATCCGCTCAGGTCCAGCGGTTCGGTATAGCAGGGGCAATTCCGGATATCTACCAGGCGGAGCATCTTATTGCTTCCTGTACCAACGTGCGTCAAGTTGTCGTTCTTATATCCTTCCACGCCCGAACCGATCCGTAGTTCGGTAAAAGATATGGCTTTCGAGATATCGACAGTCCCCGGATAGAATGAAGACAGGTCGCCTAGGCCGGATACGGTAGAAACACCATACACAATCGTTTCGGTATCGTTAAACGTAACTTCGGGCGCTTCTATTTTCACCGTTTCTCCGGCATAAGCTCTTTGACCTACATCGTAAGACCCGTAACGTACCCTTACATACGAATCTTTGAAAAGGGTGAGGTTAAAGTCGGCGTTAGGTTCAACTCCTTCCCAATAGGTCGGGGTATAAGTCCTCAGCGTTATATAATCGTTCAGGAAATCGGCTGCATTATATTTCGAGTCCATATAAGTGAAACGGTTCTTGAGCCACCAGATACGATGGTCAGTCCGCGAACCTTGCAGCGCATAAATATAAGCAGCGTTTTCTTTATCGCCCGGATTGTCTATAAGGGGCTGGATATATTTATACAGTCCGTCCATATTATAAATCACCTCACACCATTTATCCGCCTGCTCTTCATTCAGGTATTTCATAGATTTGGCGTAAGACAACAAGCCCTTTTGCCGCATGTTCCGGTACATAGTCGTTAATTCAGTCTGGAAAGCCGTTTTAACCAGTTTCCAGAGTTCGGAATCCCAACCGTTAAACACATAGCCGCTTCCCATCTGATCGTCATCCTCTATGCTGTAAGGGAATACGTTAGCACCTTCGTTATTGATCCCTAAAACCGTATCATTATCGTAGAAAATAAAGTACCATTTATAAGCTCCCTCCCCTTCATTTCCCCATGACGCAAGCATCATATTTTTGGCACGTTGGTCGGTAGCGCCGAAAAATTCTGTTAAAAGATAATAACTTAACAAATTATCCAGATTAAAATGCTGGCTTATTTCATTTCTGAATTTATCTGTCTTACCAATACAGGAGACGATCCATTCGGAGAGTGCTTTTAAGTTGGTAGGAGAGGGGTTGTCTTTATTCTCTATATATCTTGCTTCCCAGTCTTTTGTCCATACCGGAACCATTTTACTGTCTTGCGGGTCCCATATCTCGGAGGTAAAATCAGCCGTTTTAAATAAACAGTTGTCAGATGTATTATTGAGGAATTCCCAACATTCGTCTGTCCCGTCGAAACCGTATGTTTCTTCCGAACCTTTATCGTTATTAAAATTATATTTACCGATAAAGATGGCGGGCGAGTCGGCAGTTTCTTTATGGAATATAGCGCACGGATATCCGTCGATCGTGGTTCTAACACGCGTATCTTTTTTCTGTGGAGGCGTTAAGCAATCCATCCCCCTTAATATTTCGTCGACAAACCTGGCGATCCCCGTATTATGTGTTCCGGAAGATTCGGCGAAATCGGCTTTCATACAGAATACACTTACCGGAACGGCTCCTTCCGTTAACGCGTACTTCGACACTTTTTCTCCGGTGTGTGTTAACGTTAAGCCGTTTTTAATTTTAAACTTAAAGTTCTTCCGGGGATAAAATTGAGAGGATGTACCCTGCACATCGTTTTCTGCTCCATAGGTTTCGAAAGATAATTCAGGATGCTGACGGTTTTCGTACAATATATCACTTGTTTGTTTATCTCCTTTATAAGTGGGCAATTCGCCGATAATGGTCATACACGGTAATTGATTGACCAACTGGCTGTATATAATCTCTCCGGCAGCGTCGAATATCTGGTTGGAGTCGAACAACCTGAGTTTCTTTGCTACATTAGCCGTATCCGAAATATAATTGTTCAATATCTGGTAGCTGTTCAAGTCTGTCAAATACGATCGGATATTATATACATCCAGCACACATTTTGGATGGCCTAATGTTATTCCGATGGGCGATGTCTGCTCGAAGTTATCCTCAGCCACATATTGAATGGCTTTCGACATGATACCGTTTAGGTAGATGTAGATAATCCGGTTCTTCATCCTGCCTTCTACTACAAACGATAGTCTGACAGACTCGTCTTCTTTAAATTTGGTTTCGAGTGAGGATAAGGCCGATTTAAACATAATATCATTGGCGCTGATTGAGAATCCCCTGCCGTCGCTCAAACATGAAATGATGGGAGCAGAGAAGTCTTCCACATTGCTTACGCGGAATTCGAATTCAAGCGTCTTTCCTGTATTTTTGAAATCCGAAAAGAAAGGCATGAACGGTATTTCTACTTTCGCTCCCTGGGATATCCTGAGAGCCATCACATTTTCAGCATCCAATACCCAGCCGTTCGATTTGAAGTTGAATCCTTTCAACGAAGCGCTTATCCCGTTGTTTTCCCACAGGGCAGGATTATCTTCATTGTTGCTTCGCCCGTTGGAGGTAAGGAAAAGCTCGAGCCCTTCGGTTTCCGCTTCCGAATCGATGGAGGATTTCGCAACCGTGAGGTCAAATACCTTAGATAAATTTCCTGCTACTATTTCCAGCTTCAACGCCCCATATACCGGAATCCGATACGACCAAACCTGCGGCATACGGTCTACAATCTGCGTAGAAACTACTTCGCCATTCGCCTTTAACTGAATAGACGTCGAAGAAGCTGCCGGGTCATACAAAGAATAGGGGATATTCAAAACGTCGTATTGTGTGGCATCCGTTTGGTTGAAAGAAGAAGAAATTATCACATTGTTGTTTCCCTTTTCTATATAAATAATACTGAAATAGAGCGTATTTGATTTTATTTCAATTCCTTCAGACAACATGCCGGCATATACTTCCAGCGAATGGCTTCCGTGAGTGAGTGCAGGTAATTTATATGTCAACGGCCTGTTGGATGAAATGGTTTCAACAGTAGGAAGGGGAACGCCATCTAAAATGAAATGGATCGTTTTCGTTCCTGCCCCAATAGGATTATATACGAATGAAACTTCTCCTTCGTACGCTATTGAATCATTGAAGGTAGATGTTATACGAAGGTTAACGATCTCGACCCTGACATTTAGTGAACGGATAGCGCCGTAACTATCGGTTATCTGAATTCTTACCTGGTTCTGACCGTCGGATAGGTAGTTTGTTATATTGAAATCGATATCACCCTGGCGGATAACCTGTGTAAAGACACGTACATTATTTACATAATAGACAGCTGTCGCATCGCCTGTCGATTCGTCCGTATCTGAATCAACGGAAGTCCAGTTGTACTTAACAGTTACTGGTTGTCCCTTAGGAACACCCATAGAAGAACTTCCCCTGTTAATGATCCGCAGCTTTGATCCGCCGCCACTTCCAGATCCGCCCGTTCCTGTTCCTACTTCCACAGGATCAGTAATCGGTATACCGCCGGAAGTTAACCAAAGTTTCCCATCTTCCGATTCAACACCATCCGCTTTATATAGTTCCAGTAAATCTATGCGTGGAATAGCATCCGCAGCTTTACCTCCTTCTTCGGCAGCATAATCACCCTGCGCTTTTGCATAATCGCCTTGGATTTTTGCGTCGGCTGCCTTTTGATTGGCTAGCGATGCAGCCGTTTCTGCTTTAGCTGCTGCGTCATTACTCCTTTCGGTAATCAGCTCGGTTTCCCGGACAGTGTCGCTTATTAATTCAGAAGTAGCCTGTGTTGTTTCGTTAATTAGCTGTTCCGCCCTCTTTTCAATACCTTGCATGGTAGATTGCCTGTTTTCTTCGTTAGTGTTACGAAGTTTTTCGGCGGTAGCCCGTGCGGCTTCGCTTCTTTCTAAGTGCAGTGTCAGTTGATTCACTTCAGCTGCCGCCTCTTTAGCAGGCTGTTGAAGTTTATTTATATCTCCCGGCGAAAGGTCTTCAAACGTTAATTTGTCGCCTTTATCTCCTTTCATCGTTTGGGAAGGGGCCTTTTTCAATCGGTTGTTGGAAACAATCAATATTTTCCCGTCGTTCACTTCCGGCTGCGTCGCGTCCGGAACTTCATTTGTTTTTATAATATCCAATTCGTACTTTTTTCCCATGATTTTATTTATTAAATGCTATAATTTTCTCTTCCTGATCGGCAAGTATGCCGGAAGTGTTATTCCATATAGAATCGGTATCCTGTAATACGGTAATCATTTGCGTATCGCTTACATCCAGCCAGGTTACCACCGGTACCATGAGCGTCAAACTGAATTTAGCCTGTATCCTTTTTCCCCAATTCAGTTTAAATGAGGGGCAATCAAGATAGTAGATAAGGGTTGATCCGCCGATTTCCTTACTGAATAGTTTTTGTTTTCCCGTCTGGTTGAACTGTCGGAAGAAGGCTGAATAATTCTTCAAAAACGCTTCTTTATTGTCGCCTATCATCCAGAGAGGAATGGTAAGTTCTTTATGCTTGTATTTTACCGTACTCAGATCAGTTGTCCTGCCGTCGGTGAAAGGGAGTTTCATTTCGGGATAATGCAGGAACTTCCCTATTTCACCATCCGGATGAACGCCGAATTCAGCAAAATCAATGCCATTGATCATATATATACCCCGTAAACCGATTCCTCCCGCCGTCATCTCTCCGTTGTCAGGTATGGAATGGTTTTCTTCTATAAAATCCATGTTGAAGACTGTAATTCCCGGCCCTTCATTATACAATTTAGGTGTTTGGAACGAAGCAGTTTTATCATACCGGAGCGTATGAATAAGTCCGTTGTCCAGGTCCATCACACGGTAGCCCGGCGCACTCATATCTGTGAAGAATCTCTGATACTGTTGCCAGAAATCATTATCCGAACGATGCTCCATTAAAAAGCAGAGGGATACGCTTTTTGGTTCGAACACGATTTCCCGTAGATCCGGAGTGATTCCGTCTCTTTCCACATAGTTCGTGTACTGTACAGGTTTACGTTTCGGATACCGGAAGAGCGCATCATACGAACCCTGTAAGAGCCTAATTCCCCAAGCGGTTAATATATCTTTTCCGTCTATTGTCATATACCTAATCCTCCTCCTTTCATCTTAACGCCATTCGCGTTGATATCGGTAACATTACTCGCTGTCTTCTGAGTATTTACCGCGATCTGCTGGTTGCTTTCCACAAGATTACCCGATAGCCTTCTGATCTCCCCGGTATTATCGGCCACAGTCACGCTTAAGTCGCGGATAGCATGCACACTTTCCCATCCCTTCACCTGCATTTCCCTTATAGCGACAAGGCTGTCATGAAAAGCATACATTGAGTCCATATCATTAACGCTTAGCGTATCGCGTAATAAAGTTCGTATATCCTCTATAGCTACCCGCTGTGCACCTGTCTGGCCTGCCAACAGGTCAATACTTTCCTGAGAAGCTTTAGCGTATGCGCCTTTTAAGGTGTTGTCGGAGGTGGGGCTTTCAGTGTTTGTGTCTGTTCCCCAACTAAATATTTCTTTCTGATTTTCCCGATCTTTGATCATGTCTTCTACAAGCTGATCCCGCATATGCATAAGTTCGCTGTATTCGGATTTGTCAATGCCCCCCTCACTGTTGGCCTCCACGAATCTATCATATAATTCTCGTATTTTATCAT
>DAMCDT010000062.1:0-14117 GCA_032058265.1 Tannerellaceae bacterium | reverse complement strand
GTAGGCGTAGGCTGATGAACCGGCAACTATATTATTTACAAAATAAGTGGGATAGGCTAATTCCGTTCCCCTTAAATAGATATTACCCGTATTATAAAATGTATTATTAAAAACTTTTGTATTACGACCGTTTTCTGTGCTTATATTTATACAATATCTGGCAGTATTATTTGAAAAAGTGTTATTATAGTAAAAATTATAACTCGTGTTACTGCTAGGAATTGTGTATCTTAAATTTATAATATCACGGTTTGTTCCTCTGTTATTATTAATAATACTGCTGTTATACATATTAATTTTGGAACCTGTAGAATAAACATGAAAAAGATGAGCATTTGTATGACAGTTCTGTATGGTTACGTGATCAAATGTTAATATCGTGTAGTGTCCTTCAAATATATTAACAAAACAATTAGTAGCCGAAGCCTCATCGTTTCCTGTTTTAGTACTGGAAAAGCCGTCAAAAATGATGTTTTTAAATGTAATTCTAAAAGGATTTCCTGAAGAGGCATTACCTGGAGCGTTTCGATTTATCAACTGATGATTATTGTTCCCTTTGAATATAACTTCATCAGACTCACTCATTCTGTTAAAAGTTATAGTTAGTCCCCTCATTCCAGTTTCCGATCTAGTCATTGCCAATGGACTACTTAATTCATATGTTCCTCCTTTAAAATAAATATTTAAAATCATATCAACACTGGCTGTATGCTCACTTAATATAGTTTGAAACCTTGTAAAACTGACAGGAGTGCTGGGTGAGCCATCACCATTTGTTTCTCCGCCAGTGGCCGTAACATATACTTTTCTTTCAGCTTCCCCCTGGAAACTATTAAAGAACAGAATAAATAACAACAAAACTATTTTTGAATAGACTAATTTTTTCATTTGTGTTTATTGAATTAAATTGTTATTTTGATTTTACAACCGGTGGTGTTGTTACAGGGCATAAGTAGTATAGATATATCTACTTGTAATATTATGATAATCAAATACATATTGCTTTCGGTTAAATGATTTCTTACATATATTAAGATCTTAATTAAATAAAAATATCTCTCACAAATATAAAGTGATCAAACTGTTAATACCGTTGATTTAAATGAGATTTTAATAGAAAGATTATAGCTGATATCTTTTTGTGAAGTTTGAAATAAGCTTATAATGCTTATAAAATTCAAAATACACAACAAAGTAAGATCCAATTGCATATTTTTTTTTGAAAACACCTAATAATCTTAGAATGTTAACTAAATAAGATTTTTATTTAATTATTGCTCCGGTAACATTCTATAGCAATATTTGTCTAATAAATAACTGTTTTTCAGAAAATATTTAGCAATTCATAAGCAGCTTCTGTTATATTTGCATAAAAGTGTATGTTAATAAGCTTTTCAATCTACTTTTTAATCAAACCTAATTTATGAAAATTGCTAAAGGGGATATTTACAATGACTTAGATACTATTTATATTAATATTATGAAAAAAAAGAATAAAATTTAAATAGCTCGCTTAACAGCGTTTCTTCCGTCTCACATCAAACTTGTAAATTATCTGATGGAGGTACTAGGACTAGGAAAAGACTCAGTGTATCGTCGATTGAAAGGTGAAGTATCTTTCAGTCTTCAGGAAATCCAGAAATTGTCAAAGATATTAGACTTTTCTTTAGATGAAATAATAGGTGAAAATAATAAAAGCAAGGTACTTTTTGAAAAAAACAATGCATTGTCATTAAGTCCGAAAGATATATTGATATCTGAAATGGAACTATATCTTTCTATACTTAAGAAATTGTATGCTGCCAAATATGGAGAAATGATCACTTCCCTTAACCGGCTATTGTTTGTCTTTTCAATTGGAAGTGAACATCTCTTTAAATTCTTTTACTGTAAAAGGATACATCAGATGGATGGAATAACGTCAAATCAACCTTTTAAAGATGTAATTATCCCTGAGGATGTAAAAGCACTCTATATTAAGATCAACTATTATTTCCATTTAGGTGATAACTATACATTTATACTTGATAAGGATATATACCTGAATACGATAAGAGAAATTCAATATTATTATAAAAGGGAGCTTATATCCAGGGAAGAACTAAATCAAATAAAGGATGATTTCCATGCGTACATTGATTATGTAATTAAATTGGCTCAAAGTGGTGCTAATGAACTTGGCGGTAAACACACTTTTTATATTTCAACCTTGAATATAGAAGCAAATAATGCTTATTTAAAATATGACTACACAGAACAGTCAATCCATTGGATAAACTCCATTGATATGGTTATTACCAATGATCATAATACTTGTATTATGGATAAAAAATGGCTTGACTCATTAAAAAAATACTCAATCTTAATAACAAAATCTAATGAGATGCTGCAAAATAATTTTTTTAACCAACAACGCAGATATCTGGATAATATTGAGAATGAATTATATATCATAAAATTATATTAAACGATGGATAAAGAAATAAGCGCTAAGATTACAGCAACGATTATAGATAAAATACCAGCTAAAATGAGGCCGGTACACTATTTAATGAATCTGCTTGACATAGGCATTGACTCGGCATACCGGAGACTAAAAGGTGATATCCCTTATGATTTTGAAGAAATTTCAAAAATATCGATTGATCTGGGATTTTCTTTAGATGAAGTCATTGGCGAAAGTAAAGAAGATAAAGTGTTCTTCGAAAATATTATCAACTTATTTGACAAGCCTCAGGAGAGTCTGAAAGATATGTTGAACAACCATTATAGATTTGTTACCAATCATTGTAATGCAAAAGAGTCCGAGTTAATTGTAAGTATGAATCGCCTTTTATTCACACAGATTATCGGGTATAATAATATATTAAGGTTTTTATATTATCAATGGGCATGCCAGGTAAGTGAAACTTCAACAGACTTTCATTTTTCAAATCTGGAATTATCACCAGAGATAATAGCATTGTGTGATAAAATCAGAGATCATCAATTACATATTAATAATCAGGTTTTTATTGTCGATCCCCAAATAATTCTGAATACAATTAATGGAGCTCAGTATTATTATAAACGGGAACTTATATCTGCAGAAGACTTTTCTTTAATTAAAAAGGATTTCCATGAATACTTGAACCTTATGGAAAAAATAGCTCAAAAAGGCGTGAATGCTGTTGGTTCTAAAATCGATATATACGTATCGACATTAAATATTGAAACGAACGCTATGTATTCCGTATGTGATAATCGCATTGAATCTTACTTTCTGTTCAACTCACTGGCTCCTATAAAGAGTAGCAATTATCAAATCAACCTGATTAATAAAAAATGGCTTGATTCGATAAAGAAATATGCTGTTTTAATTACAGGATCAAACGAAATGATACAAGCAGATCTTTTCAGAAAAGCCAGAAACAGATAGATGAAGCAAATGATGAACTATTCCCGTATTAAGATTTACTCATTATTTTCTAACAATCTTACCTCCGTTATTTTTGCAGTCAAAGAACTTTCTTTGGCTGTAAATTTAAGTTCATGTACAGATTTATTTTGTTCGCTTTCTGGTATAAGACAAATCAAGGTTGATACATTATCAATGACGCCACCATTCAACTGAATGGATAGTGCTTCTTTTCCATTGATCAGGACACTAAAATCCCTTAAGCGATCAGCATTAAAGTATTTAATATATAACCGTCGTGCTTTTCCTTCTTTGTTTTTTAGTAGGTAACTAAACCATTTTTCAGCCTCGCGCCAATGTACGTCTTCCGTAAACCCTATACGGCTTTGTTCTGATTGGATGAAATGATCGGATTCCGGTTGTTGTTCTCCGCAGATCACTTTGTCAATAGTAATGGCATCCAGGGCTATCTTTTCTTTTTCTTCATTATCCATTTGTTGTTGCAGCCGTATAACTTCATTCTTTGTGGCTTGTGGCCAATACAATATATAACGTGCATCATGTAAACGGAAAAAAGGTATTAATTCCATTTCTTTATCTTGTTTAAGAGAAAAGAGATTAGTCAAACTAAAAGTCAATGGTTTTTCATTGACAGGTGTTACATAAGAAGTAAGTTCTTCCTGCTCACCCACCAGTATAGGTACATCTTTCATTGGAATTTGTTTTCCATGAGCAATATGTCCCCCACGGCTATCATCGGCAAACAATCCCTGTAAATCTTCTGTTCCTGATTTGGCGGCTAATACAACCGGGCCATACATAAACGCATAATAATTGGACTTATCAGGTAATTGCTCTGTTTTAATTGACATGGGCATTTGCACTGTTACCTTGTCTCCCTTTTCCCACTTTCGAGTGATTGGAATATAATTCCCCGGTTCTGCTGAAACAGGGAATGCCCTACCATTTATAGTAATAGATATTTCATTATTGTTCACCCATTCAGGATAACGAACTTGTAATGTAAATGAAGTCGCTTTCTTTGGATCAATGGTTAAAGTTGTTGAGGGTTCATCAGGAAATGTATTCGTTTGTATGACTTCCACCTCCTTTTCTTTCCATGTCAGACGTGAAGGAATAAAAAGATTTACATACAGTTCATTATCAGTATGTGCATAGATCATTTCTCCGTACTTGGAATGGTTTTCAATACCAGATCCCACACAACACCAAAAGCTGGTATGCGGTTGGGAATATACCCGGTAATGTTCCGGGCGCATTTGTGTGAAATAAACGAATCCGCCCTTTTCCGGATGCTGGCTGGAGAGGATATGATTATAAAGGGCACGCTCGTAGTATTCCATATATTTCTGATCCAAAGATGTTTGATAAAGCATTTTGGAAAGCCGTAACATATTATATGTATTGCATGTCTCAGGCCCTTCAATACTTTTTATCATACGGGAAAAATCATCTGCCGGATGGAAATGTTCTCCGGAGCTATTACCTCCGATACATACAGAACGGTTCTCAACCACCGTTTCCCAAAAGAAACGTGCTGCTTCCGACCACTTGCTGTTTCCTTCGATATCAGCAATTCTTTTATATCCCAACACTTTCGGTATCTGCGTATTTGCATGCATACCGGTTAGTTCATCCTTATGTGCTAATAGAGGGTTTAAAATGAGTTGATGAGAGAATTGGTGTGCCAGCTTAAGGTATTTAGGATTACCGGTGATTGCTGCCACATCGGCGAATGTCTCGTTCAGCCCGCCATGTTCACTTCGCAGCATATCCTGAATTTGATCTTCTGTTAATTGTGATACCAATTGAATAGCCCAATCAGCCATTTTAATCAAAATTTCTTTTGCCTGTTCGTTCCCGGCATATAAATAAGCATCCCTTAAGCCTGCGTATGTCTTATGAATATTATACAAAGGAACCCACTTTCCGTTGAGGTCAAAACTTCCCGCACGGATATTGCCTGCTTTAATTTCTTTCCATATTTCGGCACCTCCGGGAACGCCACCGATATACCCGTTTCCATTTGCATCCTGACAACGTTTCCATTCATTAATCATATAATCCAAACGATCTTTAATGGTTTTGTCTCCGGTAGAGGCATACATTAATGATAAGGCAGATACGTAATGTCCACCGATATGTCCGTCGAGTCCGGTATTTTCCCAATTCGTATAACTTTCTGCCTTTTGAGGCAATCCGGCTTCCCTGTGAAAAGGTGCTAATAACCGGTCGGCATTCAGCTCTAACAAGTATTTCTTATTTAATTCCTGAGCATGCAGGAATGGACTTTCCAACAGTTCGACATCTTGTAATTTGAAATAATTGACCTTTGATTGTATCTGTGCAGAAAGCGATACCGCACAAACTAATAAGACGACGAATGAAATGTATTTTCTCATGAGTGGCATTCTTCAAATATCGTTAGAAAATGATCACAGTCCTTTTCTAAAAAGACGGTGATAACTTTTCCAAACCATTGTGATAACTTTTCCAAATCATTGTAATAACTTTATTCAATCATTACAATGTTTTGAGTTAATGAAAATCAATCATAGGACACTTGCGGGATGAAATCAGAAGCAAGCTATTTTAATTTGCTAGTGTCCTATTTATAATAGGTAGTTTAAGACCTGATATGAAGGTAATGATGCCTTCATATCAGGAAATAATTTCTTTTCGTTTACCAGAAATAAATGTAGAACGCTACGGTGATACCAATAATGATACAGCTGTGAATTACATCCCATTTGTTCCAACTGGCGCGGGTAATTGCTTTTTGTTCAGGTGTTGCCGTACCGAACACAAGCCCCTGTATTTTTTCGGCGGAAGGAGCCTTTGTCGCATAGCTGACAATAATAACTACCAGCAAGCAGAATAAGAACATCCATCCACAGAAGAACAGCCAGTTCAGATCATAGAATAAATATTTGAATAATGAATCGGAAGCGCCGGTTACATTACTATAATATACTTTCGCACCTAAACGTGTCAGTCCAATGACCATACCGGAAAGTAATCCCCACATACCACCTAAAGCAGAAGCCCGTTTCCAGCAAATACCCAACAGGAACGCTGCAGCAATACCTGGCGCCAATACAGATTGCACGTCTTGCAGATAGGTGTATAGTACATCGCCTACGCTACGCATAATGGGTATCCATAGAATACCGAGAACTACAATAACAACAGTAGCTGCTTGTCCGATCTTTACAAGGGTTTTTTCAGGTGTTTTAGGCTTAAAGCGTTTGTAAAAGTCTATGGTAAATAGCATCGCAGAAGAGTTGAACAAGGATGCTAATGAACTCATTAATGCAGCAAGGATACCACAAACAACCAATCCTTTAACTCCGGCTGGAAGGAGTTTGGCTACTAATGTAGGGAAAGCGGCGTCGGCATTTGCAACACCATTGGAAAGCATGGGAAGGAATCCTCCGTCTGCCAGTGTTTTCTGATGCAAAGCAAAAGCGATCATTCCGGGAATAAGGAATAGGAATACCGGTAATAATTTCAGATAAGCTCCGAAAATAGTACCCCGGCGGGCTTCTTTCTGGTTTTTACCCGAAAGTACACGCTGTACAATAAACTGGTCGGTACACCAATACCAGAAACCGATAATAGATGATCCGATCAAAGCACCCAACCAGGGGAAGTTCGGATCGTTATTACTGCGAATAAGATTAGTCATCGTATCTCCGTATTCATTGACGGAAACTCCGCCGCAAATACGGATCATCTCCTCCCATCCCCCTAATTCTTTAAGTCCTAATACCAATATGATAACTGATCCCAGAAGTAGGATAGGGGTTTGAAGTACGGAAGTATAAAGCACCGATTTCATACCGCCTACAATTGTATAAAGAGCAGTGATTAATACTAAACCGATCGCAGCGATCCAGAAGAAGTCGATACCCCACAGTTCCTCAATACCGAATACTTGTTGGAAAACCAATCCACCGGCATAAACCGTTACCGCTACTTTTGTCAATACATAACTTACCAGTGAAATAACCGAAAGAATCGTTCTTGATTGCGGATTATACCTGCGTTCAAGGAACTCCGGCATGGTATAAACCATACTTCGTGAGTAGAAGGGGACAAATACCCATCCAAGTATCAGGATCATCCAACCCTGGATTTCCCAATGTGCCATGGCCATACCGCTGGAAGCACCTGCTCCGGCAAGTCCGATTAGGTGTTCAGAGCCGATGTTCGACGCAAAAATAGATGCGCCGATCGCTATCCAGGTCGCATCGCGACCACCTAAAAAATAATCTGCGGAATCGTTTTGCTTTTGTTTCATTACCCATACGATAATCCCGATAAGGGCAAGGGCAAATACTCCAATAACAATAAAGTCTAATGTTTGCATATAGTTGTTTTTACATGATATTCTTTGCTATGCAAAGGTGTTTTATTAATCATTTATTCGAAGATCAGATTTGTCCTAAGTATGCTTTTACCTGTTGATAGACGTTATGTCCGGTAAAGCCTAACTTCTCATCCAATACCGTAGCAGGAGCAGAGAAACCAAACGATTCCATACCCCATATCTTTCCATTGTCGCCAACCAATCCCTGAAGAGTTACAGGTAAGCCGGCTGTCAGCCCGAATATTTTACTTCCATGAGGCAGAACCTGTTCCTGATATGCTTTGGTCTGGCTACGGAATAATCCTTCGGAAGGGACAGATACAATGCGTACTTTCACGCCGTCTTTGCGAAGTAGTTCTGCACCGTCTACTAACGTTGATACTTCAGAGCCGGAAGCTACTAAAATCACATCCGCATTTCCATCATCTTCCACTATATAAGCACCCTTTTCGGATTGCAACGCTTCCTGGAAGCGGCTTTCTTTAGAAGGCAAATCTTTTATATTCTGACGGGAAAGTATCAATCCTGTTGGTGTACTTGTATTTTCCATAGCCATTTTCCAGGCAACGGTAGTTTCTGTTACATCTGCGGGACGGAGCACTAACATGGAGTTGTGTCCTTTATGATTTTTCAGCTTTTCCAGTAAACGTATTTGTGCTTCCTGTTCTACCGGTTCGTGAGTTGGTCCGTCTTCACCGACGCGGAAAGCATCGTGCGACCATATAAACTTAACGGGTTGTTCCATTAAAGCAGCCAGCCGGACAACAGGTTTCATATAATCTGAGAATACAAAGAAAGTTCCACATGCGGCAATAACGCCACCATGTAAGGTCATTCCCAGGCAAATGGAAGCCATTGTCAGTTCAGATACCCCGGCCTGGAAGAATGCTCCACTGAAATCTCCTTTCTTTAAGGCATGCGTTTTCTTTAAGAATCCGTCTGTCTTATCTGAATTAGAAAGGTCGGCAGATGCACAGATCATGTTTTCAACCTGAGTAGCCAATACACTTAATACAGTAGCAGAAGCACTTCGTGTAGACTGATTTGCCTTTTGTTCGATAGATACCCAATCAATAACAGGTATTTCTCCATCAAACCATTTGGTCATCTTGATAGCTAAATCGGGATTTTCTTTTACCCACTTTTCTTTTGACTCATACCGTTCGGCAACAATACTTTCCAGTTCTTTGGCTCGTTTTGTGTATAACTCCGCAACTTCAGGGAAGATCGTAAATGGATTTTTAGGGTCACCTCCTAAATTAGTGATCGTTTCCTCCATGGATGCTCCTGCTGCGGAGAGTGGTTGACCATGCGTAGAGACTTTATTTTCGTATGAGCTTTTGTCTCCCGCAACAGCCCCTTTACCCATAATTGTATTACCAATGATCAGTGTAGGACGTGCCTTTTCTGCTTTAGCTTCTGTTAAAGCTTTGCGTATCTCATTTACATCATTTCCGTTGATAGTAATCACTTTCCATCCCCATGCTTCATATTTCATGGCAACATTCTCGCATGTAACCTCTTCTACTTTTGTAGAAAGCTGGATATTATTAGCATCATAGAACATGATCAGATTGTCGAGTCCTAAGGTTCCCGCAATACGTCCTGCTCCCTGGGATATCTCTTCTTGTACGCCACCGTCGGAAATATAGGCATAGATAGTTTGGCTCATTTGTTCTCCCAATCGTGCCTTAAGGAATTTAGCGGCTATAGCAGCGCCAACGGCCATTGTATGTCCTTGTCCTAACGGGCCGGAAGTATTTTCAATACCACGTAATATGTCCAGTTCAGGATGTCCGGGAGTCGGACTTCCCCACTGACGGAATTGGGATAACTCCTCCATATTGAATTTTCCGGTAAAAGACAATACGGCATATAGCATGGCCGACATGTGGCCGGGGTCTAAGAAAAACCTGTCGCGTGCTTCCCATTTCGGGTTCTTTGGATCATAAATAAGGAACTCGGAATACAGCACATTGATGAAGTCGGCACCACCCATTGCTCCCCCGGGATGGCCGGAATTTGCTTTTTCAACCATGGAAGCAGCCAATATACGGATATTATCGGCTGCTTTATTCATTAATTTTATATCATTCATTCTAATAGTATTTATTTCAGGATGTAGTAAATCATGTTATTTTTTTTCAATTGGCAAATAAATGAGTTTCAGTGAATTTACCTAACGACTGATATCTTTTATATATCTCTGAATATACCTTATGATTTTCTTCATTCGGATAGTATTCTCTGGCAAATCCTTGTCCCATTGCTTTCTGTGCATCTTCTACTTTAGCATACACTCCGGCGGCTACGGCTGCAAACATAGAGGCTCCGAAAGCACAAGCCTGTTCAGCTTTAGCTACCTTGATCGGCATTCCTAAAACATCCGATAATGTTTGCATCACAAAAGGAGACTTTAATGATATACCACCGATACCAATTACGCTTTCTATCTCAATACCACTTTCAAGGAAACGATCCACAATCGCTTTCGATCCAAAAGCGGTAGCTTCAACTAATGCCCTAAAAATTAATGGTGCGGAACTGGCTAATGTTAATCCGGTAATCGTCCCCTGAACCAATTGGTTGGCGTCCGGTGTACGGCGTCCGTTCATCCAGTCAATGGCTAGGACGCTGCTTTCATTCATAGGTATTCCGGCTGCTTCTTCTGATAGAACAGGTATGATTTTATCAGTTGTTTCTTCGATAAGCTTTTTTTTAGTTTCTTGATCGATCAGCTTCGTTTGTGACAGTATATTTTCCAAAGGCCAGGCTAATACCCGTTTAAACCAGGCATAGATATCACCGAAACCCGATTGTCCAGCTTCTAATCCGATCATACCGGGAATAACTGAACCATCGACCTGACCACAGATACCCGGCACTAACTTATCACCGATCTCTTCATAAGAAGATACCATGATATCACAAGTTGAGGTACCAATTACGCGGACAAATGTTTTGGGAGTAATTTCTGCTCCAACTGCTCCCATGTGGCAATCGAATGCTCCGACTGCGACAGCCACATCTGTGCTTAAACCTAACAAATGAGCCCATTCCTTGGTAAGGTTACCAATATTTGTGTCACTGGTGTAGGTTTTCTCAAATAGGTGTTCACGGAAATCTGTTAATAAAGGATCTATTGCCGTAAGGAATTCTTTGGAAGGTAATCCGCCCCATTTCTCTAACCACATGGCTTTATGGCCTGCGGCACAACGGCTACGGTATACTTCCTCCGGCTTTACTTTCCCGGTGAGTAAAGCAGGTAACCAGTCGCAATGTTCAATCCATGAATAAGCCTTATCACGGATACTTTCATCTTCGCGGAGAACGTGTGAGATTTTTGCCCATACCCATTCGGATGAATAAATTCCACCTTCATAAGCAGTATAGTCAATCTCCCATTTCTTTGCTAATTCATTGATTTCTGCAGCTTCTTTCACTGCTGTATGGTCTTTCCAAAGCACAAACATCGCATTTGGGTTTTCTGCAAATTCCGGTAAAAGTGCAAGGGGAGTGCCATCTTTGTCAGTTAAGACAGGTGTAGATCCGGTAGTATCAAAAGCGATACCGACTACTTTCTCTGCTGTCCCGGCAGGACATTTGCTTAATGCTTCCTTAACTGTTCCCTCTAATGTTTCAATGTAATCTAACGGATGTTGACGGTATTGGTTTTTTAACGGGTCGCAGTATTTACCTTCCATCCAGCGGGGATAATATTTAACGGCAGAAGCTAGTTCTTCACCGGTAACAGCATTAACGACTACGGCGCGACATGAATCGCTACCATAGTCTAAACCTATAACATATTTTGGATTATTCATAATTATGCCTCCAATGCGCGGTTCAACATATAATAAATGTCATTATACTGAAGTTCCTTTTTGAACCCATTTATAGTCGTATTGTTATCAATAGTTACCAATTCAATGCCTGCTATATCTGCATAATCTTCCATATATTCATTGGTAAGATCATAAGAGAATGCTGTGTGGTGTGTTCCTCCTGCCAGTATCCATGCTGCGGCGCCGATCTCTAAATTAGGTTGTGGAATCCACAAGGCACTTGCAACCGGAAGTTTCGGCATAGGTTTGTCCTGATCGATAACATCTACATTATTAACAATCATACGAAAACGATTTCCCATATCAACAATAGTTGCAGCTACACCGGCACCGGCATGAGAAGTAAATACTAAACGTGCAGGGTCAGCTTTACCACCGATACCTAACGGATGTACTTCCAGACGAGGTTTCTTTGCTGCGATTAATGGACATACCTCTAGCATGTGGGCTTGGAGGATGGCGCTTCTCTCTCCGTCGAAATGGTAGGTGTAATCTTCAAGGAATGAACATCCTCCGGGAAGTCCTTGTCCCATTACCCAGAACGAACGGTAAAGCGCTGCTGTCTTCCAATCTCCTTCAGCACCGAAACCATAACCCTCTGCCATCAGGCGTTGAGAAGCTAAGCCGGGAAGTTGATTAAATCCGTGCAATGCATCGAAATTAGTGGTGAAAGCCTTTGCTTTGTGGTCTTTCAGAAAACGGCGTAGAGCAATTTCTTCACGGGCTGCTTCGCGTACCTGGTTATAGTCCTTGGCTCCCTTTTTGCAGTTGTCAGCAAATTCATATTCTTTTTCGTAGGTTGCTACCATTTCATCAATGTCTGCTTCTGTTACTTTATCCTGATAAGCAACCAGATCACCGATCGGGAAATAATCTACATGATAACCTAAACGTAGTTCAGCTTCCACCTTATCTCCATCTGTGACGGCTACATTGTTCATTTGATCTCCGAAACGGATGATGCGCATATCCTGTGAATCAGCCCATGCGGTTGCAACACGCATCCATACGGCAATATGTCCTTGTACCTTTTCGTCTGCCCAATGTCCGACAACCACTTTCCTGTTTTTACGCATACGGCTTACAATATGCCCGAATTCACGGTCGCCGTGCGCGCTTTGGTTCAGGTTCATGAAATCCATATCGATTTCACCGAAAGGTATTTCTTTATTATATTGTGTGTGTAGATGAAGCAAAGGTTTTTTGTAATCCTTTAAACCATGTATCCACATTTTGGCGGGAGAAAATGTATGCATCCAGGTGATAACACCAATACATTTCTCATCGTTGTTAGCTGCTCGCAAAATACTGGCAACTTCAGGGTTTGAATTAGCAGTGCCTTTGTATACTACTTTTACAGGAAGATTACCGGATTCATTTAATCCTTTTACAATTTCATTTGAGTGTGCGTCTACTTTAACAACTGCATCACCACCGTACAAAAGCTGAGCTCCTGTAACAAACCATACTTCAAGATCTTTAAAATTCATGATATTATAATTAAATAGTTAATAATTAGCAATGGAAGAATAACGGGTCAGGTTATTGGCCATAATAGGCACCCGGACCATGTTTGCGATAAAAGTGTTTTTTTATTAATTCTTTGTTCATCGAAAGAGCTGGGTTGACGGAGTAAGATATATGCGCCATCTTCGCTACTTGTTCCATAACTACCGAATTATGTACAGCATCATGTGCGTCTTTACCCCAACTGAAAGGACCATGGTTATTAACCAGTACTCCTGGAACATATAATGGATTGATACCTTTAAATCGTTCAACAATTACATTTCCTGTTTCCTTTTCGTACTCACCTTCAATCTCTTGTTTTGTCATCTGACGGGTACAAGGAATGGCATCATTAAAATAATCAGCATGTGTCGTACCAATGTTAGGAATGTCACATCCGGCTTGCGCCCATGAGGTAGCATAAGTAGAGTGTGTATGGACAATTCCTCCGATTTCAGGAAAAGAATTATAAAGTACAAGGTGTGTAGGAGTATCGGAGGAAGGTTTCAAATTACCTTCAACAATATTACCATACAGATCCAGAACAACCATATCTTCCATCTTCATTTCTTCATAAGAAACACCGGAGGGTTTGATAAAGACTAATCCTTTTTCACGATCGATGCAACTGACATTACCCCAAGTGAAAATAACCAGATTATGCCTAACCAAATCCAGATTTGCCTGATATACTTTTTTCTTTAAATCGTCGTACATATTATTTAATGATTAGTTGTTTTATCTTATTTTATAATAATGAAATAATATTCAATAAGTGTACTAATGGATACTTAATGTTTCGGACGTAAAAATAGTATTCAATAACGTAAATCGTACACTTAATTCGTATGTTATGGAACATAAGTCCTAAAATTCTTTCAAAACCTTTCTAAATTAGTGTGAAAGGGTAGGAGATCAACATCACTATGTTGTCGTTTATTTCAGGAAAATCAAAAGAATGAGGTGTTATTTT
>DAMCDT010000061.1:0-14265 GCA_032058265.1 Tannerellaceae bacterium | reverse complement strand
AACACTTATCACCTCCCGTCAGGCAGAAATATTACGTATTTTATCCACAAACATAAACATCGCAGTAAACCGCGACCTGATACTTAGTTCTGTCTGGGGTAATGAATCATATTCCAATTCACTGGCCTTAAACGTCCAGATAACATACCTCCGCAAAGCGCTGCAAAACGACCCGACAGTGAAAATAGCCTCCATTCCAAAGAAAGGGTATATGTTAACGATTAATGATTAGAAAAGCCTTTTTTGTAAACGAAAGGTATCAAATGATAACTGCCTATCCATCCAAAACTTTTATGAATGATACAATTTTGAACTGATATGTTAATAATTTAGATGTACTGACGCTGCTACTTCAATATCTTTACATTTGCAATCTGTGTTAGTTTACAATGAGTGTTTATTAGATCAATATTAAAATAGAACCGCCATGAAACAACTAATTCTTTTCATTATCTTATATACTAGTTTTTCTTTCAGTATAAATAGCCAGACGGAAGTGATGGCTTGGGGAAATATGACCGGTATCAGGGTAGACGGGGAACTGGTGGAGTTTGAATCGAGCTTCCGTGTAGTCGGGAAAGACTGGAGCTGTATAAATACTACCGGTAAAGAAAGACAGTATCGTCCGCAATATATCCGTGACGGACAATCACAAACGGTCAAAACCACCGTTGATAATGTGCGTTTTGAGCAAATAGTTAAAGATATAGCTAAAGGAGAAGTTTCTGTTTCATTAGAGGTTGTCTCCGATACCACACAAAATCTGGAAGGAGTTTATTTCAGTATGGATTTACCTGTAAAAAGGTATGATAAAAAAGGTGTCAAAATAACTGGTAAAAGAGTTCTTATAAAAGGAAAAGGGCGGGAGTTTCAATTGAATTTCTCTGAAAGCGTGAAAGCCTTTGTCAGAAATGATAATGACCATTCAATAACCTTATATATACCCTTATTAAAAGGTAACATTCAGAAAGGGCAAACTATGAAGTTGGATTTTACAATAAAAGCGTCCGGTGAAATAGATCATTCACCTGTTGAAATCGTTATAGACAAGAATAATCCCGGACGGTTGTTTGAAGGTTTAGGAGGTAATTTCCGTTTGCAAAATCCGCAAGTCGATCCACAGGTAATAAACTATTGTTTAGAAAACTTACGGGTAGCCTGGGGACGTGTTGAGATGCCTTGGCGTAACTGGCATCCGGTAGAAAATGAGGATCCTATCGCCGAAGCTCGTGCCGGACGTTTAGATAAACGGGTGGATGAAGCAATGAAAATGGCACAACGGTTAGCCGCTAAAGGAATGCCGGTGATCGTTAGCGCCTGGTTCCCTCCCGAATGGGCCATCGATGGAGATCCTGAATCCTACCAAAGCCGTGGAGGTGTTCAAGCTTTCAGGCTTGATCCTGCCAAACAGGAAAAGATTTATAAATCACTGACGGATTATCTTCTATACCTGAAACAAGCGTATGGTGTGGAAGCCGTTATGTATTCGTTCAATGAATCGGACTTGGGTATTGATGTGTTACATACGCCACAAGAACATGCGGATTTCATTAAAGGCCTGGGTACATACATGGCATCAAAGGGATTAGCGACTAAAATGTTATTGGGAGATAATTCGGATGCTACGACTTTCGATTTCATACTACCGGCAATGAATGATCCGGAAACACATAAATATATCGGCGCTGTTTCTTTCCATTCATGGCGCGGATGCGATGATGAAACACTTCATAAATGGGCGGAAGCATCACGCAAACTCAATGTTCCTCTGATTGTTGGTGAAGGAAGTACGGATGCTGCTGCATGGACATATCCGCAGATATTCGCCGAATCAACCTTTGCTCTGTACGAAATAAATCTTTATGCACGTCTGTGCGCTATCTGCCAGCCTCTCTCTATTTTACAATGGCAATTAACGTCCGACTATTCTATTCTTTGGGGTGATGGTGTATATGGATCGACAGGCCCGCTTCGTCCTACGCAACGCTTTTGGAACCTGAAACAATTGGCTTCTACTCCTGAACAGTCATTTTCTTTACCTTTTACTTGCAGCCAGGCAGATGTGAACGGAGCTGTCTTTGGCAATCTTTCACGTGGTGAGTATGCTGTTCATCTGGTCAATAACGGTGCGTCACGTGAAGCAACAATAAAAGGATTGCCGGAATCTTTAAAAGAAATAAAAGCATACGTTACAAATAGTACAACCGGAATGGAAGAAATAAAAATTGTAAAACATGAAAACGGAATGCTGAGAGTGGAACTTCCCCCCATCAGTTTTATTACGCTGATTGTAAAAGAATAATTTGAAAATATAATTATCTTTACCCCAACTACTTAAATTTAATCTCATGAAGAAAATAATTAGTATTATTCTACTCGTATTTTTTGTATCGGGTATTGTCTTGGCTCAGGGAGGCCTTGTGTATGAAACAAAGACTGTAAAAAGTGATATCCTTAAAATGGATCGCAAATATTCGATCTATTTACCCCCGGGATATAATGAAAGCGATCAAAGTTATCCGGTATTGTATCTTTTACATGGATCGGGTGACGACCATACCGGCTGGGTACAGTTCGGACAGGTACAGCATATTGCAGATAAAGCTATTGCTGAAGGGAAAGCTTCCAGGATGATTATCGTTATGCCTGACGCGGATACGGGCCGTAGAGGATATTTTAACGATATCCGGGGAGACTTTAATTACGAAGATTTCTTCTTCAAAGAACTGATCCCTCATATTGAAAAGACATACCGGACACGTTCCGACCGGAGATATCGTGCCGTAGCCGGATTGTCGATGGGTGGCGGCGGTACCATCTTTTATGCATTACACCGGCCTGATATGTTTGCTGCTGCTGCTCCGTTAAGCGCTTCGACAGGAAGCTGGACGATAGAACAACAAAAGAACAGGCTTCCGAAAGATGCAAAGGTGGCCGATCAACAAGTTGAACAGTATTTTAAACGGCATAGTATTGAAGGCGTCATCTCTAATGCCTCAGAAGATGATCTGAAAAAAATAAAACAAATCCGTTGGTATATCAGTTGCGGTGACGATGATTTCCTTTATGAAGGCAATGCTCGTATGCATATTTTGTACAAGCAAAAAGAAATACCTCATGAATACAGGGTTAAAGACGGAGCCCATACCTGGAGCTATTGGCGAATGGAGCTTCCTTTAGTCATGGAGTTTGTTTCCAAATCTTTCTCGCAATATTAGCCGGGTTAACAGTTGATAAGTGACGGTTGACAATTACAAATACATGATTGTCAACTGTCAATTATCATCGTAGCATTCAGGCAAGAAATCAATTGACCAAAATTGGATATTTACCGCTCCCTCAAACTTACCTTCAAAAAGCTGGCCATTCTCATAATATGAAAAGGAAATAGAATAGTTATTTTCATCAATCTGTTTAATTGTAACAATATCATTAGGTAAATAATTTACCATATTGCATTTAAAGGCAGCATATTTTTTGAAACTATCCGTATCCTTACAATTAAATGTACCTTCTTTAATTTTACTCTTATTATATATAATGTCTACATGAAAAGAGAAATTAGTTTCATGAGAGAATTGATTTTCTTTAACTGATAAAACCAAAAAATTCCAGCCTACTTCTGGATAACTTTCAATTGTTGCATACTTAATAGACTCAATGTCTTTTTGCTTCAAATTTCTTAAAGGCGGATCACCTAATAATTGCCCGGGATCTTCTTTATCATCGCACCCAAAGAAAAGTAGTATTGAAAACGTGGCAAATAGTAAAAATAATTTATTCATAATGATAGTCTCTTATAATAATAAATCTCTTTACTATTATGATGAAACAACCTCCTTGAAAGTTGCATCCGTTATATTAAAGTATTAATAGATTTATTACAAACAATTATAATGTTATAATTTTGTTTTCTTTCCGGCTTCTTTCGGCAGCGAAAGCAATCAGATGGCTTTCCAAAGATTCGTCTAATGGCGTGCTCATTACATTTGGATTTTGTGTGCGGACAGCTTCTATCCAATCGCGGATCATACCCATATCTCCGCCTCCGTGTCCAGCATTCTCATAATTGGAAGCATCTTCGGCGTTCACATCGAAAGCCGTTGATTTTCCTGTCAGGAAATCTGTTACGGTAAATGTTTCCATATCGCCGACAATATCTCCCCGTGTTCCCATGATACGGGTACGTCGGCCGCTGTAAGATGTAAAGGCTTCTATCGAGAAATTAACCGTAACTCCTCCTTCAAATTCCATTAGCATCATATAATGGTCGGGTTGATCATTCGGGCAATGGTAAACACATCTGCCGTATTCCCCTGTTTTTAAGTTTTCAAGAATAGCATCCCCTTGTTTTTCTTTATCTTCCGGCAGATCGAATACGTATAACCACGTACGGTCACGATAATAGATTTTTAAAGCAGAGTAGGGGCATTTAGCTTCTGCCGGGCATCCGTCGGTACATCGTTGAGGCGCTCCCGCAGGGGCATTTTCATTAGTGAAATGAGTGAGTTCACCAAATGCTACGGTTTTCTTGCAGGGTTTTTCAATTATCCAGTGGAGAATATCCAGGTCATGGCTCGATTTGGCTAATACTAAAGGTGTACTTTTCTTTGAATCGCGCCAACTGCCTCGTACGTACGAGTGTGACATGTGTATATGATCAACGGGTTCAAAGTGCTGGATGCTGATCAAGTCCCCGATCTTTCCGCTTTTGATTGTTTCTTTCAGCATCAGGAAATAAGGAGAATATCGTAATACGTGCGTTAAACATACGATCCTTCCTTTTTCTTTTGCATAGGCAACAAGCTTGCGGCATTCTTCTTCTGTCTGTGCTATCGGTTTTTCCAGTAAGATATCATAACCCATATCCAATGCTTTCATGCATGGTACATAGTGTAAATGGTCGGGTGTGGCAATGATAACTGTATCCGCAAACTTCGGACGATTGAGTAATTCTTCCCATGTAGCGACGCGGTTTTCAATGGGAACATTATATTTGTCCCCGTATATTGTACGACGGAGTTCGACCAACTCGGCTATACCTATTATCTTTAAGTCATTCGGATGTTCTAAGGAAAAATCTCCATACAATTTACCTCGCCCGCTGGCTCCTAAAACAATGGCAGTTACGGGATGACGTTCCTGTGTGTTCATGTTCTTAAGTTTAGATTTACGTATTTTCCAAAGATAGGAATTATTACCTTTGTAGGCCAAAAATAGAATTTTATTTGAAAAATGGAAAACAAAATCACCTTTGCAGATATAAAAAACTCGGAAGAAATTCGCATATATATTAAGCAGGCAGACGCTTCCTTGGAAGTAATGGGATATACGGAACATAGCTTTGCGCATAGCACAAAATGTGCAGAAGTGGCGGGAAGGTTGTTAAAACAGCTTGGCTATAATGGTCACAAAGTCGAACTGGCTAAGATAGCCGCTTATATGCACGATATAGGTAATGTGGTTAACCGCGTCGATCATGCGCAGAGCGGCGCTATTATGGCTTTTCGTCTATTAGACAAAATAGGTATGGCTCCTGAAGATACGGCAGCCGTTGTTACCGCTATCGGCAATCATGACGAGAAAACGGCTTTTCCGGTCAATGAAATAGCCGCGGCACTAATTATTGCTGACAAGACAGATGTGCGCCGAAGCCGTGTGCGTAACAAAGAAACCATTTATACGGATATACATGACCGTGTAAATTATGCAGTTGAAAAAGCAGATGTTATCCTTGATAGGGAAGCAAAAGCAATCACTCTTTATCTTACTATTGACACAAATATTTGTGCAGTTATGGATTATTTTGAGATCTTTTTAGATCGTATGCTACTATCCCGCAAAGCAGCAGAGTCTTTAGGGCTACATTTTAAATTGAATATCAATAATAACCCATTATTATAAACTTGACAGCATGCCAACGCTTATAATTAAAATCCTTTTTAACGTACGCAAAAAATAAAAGTGACGTACGTCTTTTAGTTGTTTTACGCACATCACTTTTGGGAATATTAATCTAATGAAAATAAATTAAACTGTCTGTTTACATGACAGGAGCGTCCGGAGCTTTTCCCGGAACAGGTGCTACACCTTCTTTATAGAAAGGAAGAGGTCCCATGGCATAAGTTTCCGGGCCATAGCGTAGATTTGAAGCCATGATCTCATCCCATGTAATAGGTTTTCCAGTATAAGCGGCTTCGCGGCCTTGTATGGCAACCTGAGTAGAGTATGCCAGGTCTTCCGCCTGATTAATCTTCTTATTTAGACGTATTGATTCAACTAAATGGATATGTTCCTGATCATACGGATTCTTCACCGGCTTGCTGTCATAGTCATATTTCCATAGGACATTTCCATTATAATCCGTGATTTTGATATCGCCATGATCATTAAGCATAGCAACACCCTTTGCACCGTAAACTTGTTCGGATACATTTCCGTCGCAACCATCTATCTGGCGGGCAGTTGCCAACATACGTTTGTTGTCCGCATAATAATAATCCACACTAAAGAAATCATAAATGTCACCTGTTAAGCGTTGAGCACGTCCACCGAAACCAACTGCTTTTACCGGACGTTGTCCCATAAACCAGGTAGTGATGTCAATATTATGAATAGCCTGGTCTAAAAGATGGTCGCCACTAAGCCACAAGATATTAAACCAATTGCGGATACAGTATTCCATATCACTCCATTCCGGACGTTTGCGTTTGTTCCACCATGCCCCCTGATCCCAATGAGCTGAAGCAGATACCAGATCGCCAATAATTCCATTTTGCACCTGAACGTAAGCTTCCCAATAATCACGGCGGTGTCTGCGCTGGTTACCTGTGATAACAGTCAAGCCCTTGCTTGTAGCTACTTTTGAAGCAGCAATCACTGTACGTATACCGGTTGGATCCACAGCACAAGGCTTTTCCATAAATATGTGCTTTCCGGCTTCCACAGCTGCTTTAAACTGTTCGGGACGGAAATGGGTTGGGGTACAAAGTAATACAACCTCTACATCGTTCATCGCCATTACTTTCTGATAGGCATCAAAACCGATGTAGCAATTAGCGTCCGGAACATCGTTATTGAATTTCTCACTTAATAATTTTCTACAGCTACTCATCCTATCGGGAAATACATCGGCCAAAGCTATGATGGATACATTCGGACCTGCACTAAGGAACTGTGTGGCTGCTCCGGTACCTCTGTCGCCACAACCTATTAATGCAGCTTTCAAAGGTTTGCCGTCGGGGGCGATATCAACGAAAGAAAACATACCTAGTTCTTCCGGTGACTGAACTTTAACTTTGGTGTTACCTTGTTCTTTCCCTGAGCAGGAAGATAAAGCGATGGGTGCAACTCCTAAAGGTATGCTAGCACCGAGGAGAGCTGAGTTTGTTAGAAAATCGCGTCTTTTCATGATAATAATGATTTATTAATTTGCTGATATTGCCCAAATATAAGAAAAAATTGAATAAAGAAAATCTTTTTTTCAAGTGGTAATCATTTGTTTTAATAGTAAATAACGTTTTCTTTCTTGTTTTAAGTACAATAAGATCTCTTCATATTGTAATGTATACGGTATCTCATCAATGTAATATGCTTAAACCGCAGTACATTATCAAAAAAAGTTAAAGGGAAAAATAATTATTATACCTATATGTGATTTATTACAGGTTCTAACGACCAATAGTTTGAAAGTATATCTTTTATACGATTTATGAAGAACGATAAAATATATCAGGATTATGAATGTTAGTGTCGAACAAGACTATTAGGAAGTATACCCTAAATTCCGGGGAGATAGTATTATTGTTAAACTGAACTAAATACGGTTGAAATTAAATTTTCACGCGCGTGAAAATTTTGTACATGGGTATAAAAGTAATTTTTCATAGGCATGTATTTTTAACTTAATTAGAGAAAAATACAATAACCTGTGGTCGTATTTTATTCATTTAACCGAACCGGAAGACCTGACTTAGAACTTTTAATGGCGGCTTCCAAAATACTAACAACTATCAGGTTATTCTCTAATGATGACAGATCGTATGGAGCCACTTCAATCTCATTACGTACAACAGCTTTCAGATAATAGAATGAATCATTATAAGGAGCTTTTAAATGAGGAGCAGTTTCGTTTGTTTCTTTTTTATCCCTATAAACACGCATTTTAGTGGACGTATCTTGATAAATATATCCTTTACTTCCGTAAATGTGCATATCTTTCCTATTGATTGGCCAGTTCCATGATGCCATGATCTGAACAGTGACAAAAGGATATTCAACAATAATGGTTGCATCATCGTCTACCTTTGGGTATTTATCCGGTTTTTGTTGTTTTAAAACACCGTATACACTGATTGGTTTTTCTCCATTAAACAACCATGTGGCTAAGTTAGCTCCATAGCAACCAAAATCAATGACAGCGCCTCCTCCGTTTAATACAGGATCGGTTAACCAGTCGGTAAATTCTTTTCCGCAACCAATCTCAAATGGCCCCTGATGTCCGTCGTATATGTTGATACGGGTGATTTTGCCAATAGCATCTTCCTGAACTAGTTTATAGGCCTTGTGATTAGTATCATACCATGTTGTTTCATAATTGGTAAGTAAATGAATCTTATTTTTTTTTGCCAGTTCGGCCATCTTGTTTGCATGTTCCATATTAACAGCTAACGGTTTTTCGACCATCACATGAATACCTCTTGGCGCACAGGCTTCCACAACACGCAGATGATCATAGATGGATTCGTAAACAATCACAGCCTCAGGCTTCGTTTTGTCCAGCATTTCTTCCAGGTCGGCATAGAAAAGAGAAGCATCCACTTTATTACGGAGTCCGTTGTTTTCCCTTAACTGATTATCTTTCTCAGCAACTCCCACTATGATAAAATCACCGCGATTCACACGGTTTATCACTTCCCATAAATGTCCGTGGGAAACTCCGGCAACGCCAAGCCTTAAAGGTTTATTGTCTTGTGCCATTACACTTAATGATAACATGCAAATAAGAATAAAAGTAAAAATTCGGAGAAGTTTCATGGTTTAAAAGAATTGAATTGATTTGGCAAACTTACAAAAAAAATTATCCATTTCTAACTCCTTCTTTTTTAGTTATACACCTTTATGCATTTATAACTTTTTATTTTACATTTGTCAATATATTATAAGAACAAATAACCTAACTACTTATTATAATGAACAAAGGGAAAATGATGGAACTCTGGAAAAAAGAGTTTGAAAACAGTTATCATCAATGGGACCTGTCACCATTAGTTTACGATTATTTTGAAGGGAAGGTTAAAACAATTAAGTCGCCATTACTCACTGGAAATAAGTACTATGTCAATTATGAAAACTGGATGGTAAATGAATTGGATGGCGAAAATGCAGAATTGGCAAGACGTATGTTGGTGGTAGTATCAAAAATCAGATATGGGGGATTACTCACCGGTACATGGAATGTTGAAAAAGAGGTGGAAATACTTTTACGTATAGGCTATGACCTGAAATCTATAGTGAAGGAATCGATCATGAAACATGCAAATATTTCTCCGATGCAAACATTTAATATGGCTTGTTTGCTGCATAAATATTTGCCTGTAAAATCGGAGAAGTTCACTAATAAATTATTAAGTGATGAATTGGAAGATCTGATTGCCAACCGTCAATCTACCCGTGAAATTTACCTTGCATTATATTTAGCTATCTATTTTTTACAATCAGACCCTGTCAAATATGTTACATACTTACCTGTACTTATTGATATAGCTAATAAAATTGGAGGGGAATATATAACTCTCATGTTATATAAAAGTTGGCCATTATCTGATGAAATTAAGAGACTTTTATTAGAAAAAATAACAAATGATACGACTGCTTTACGTCTTCTGAATAGTTGGGTCAGTGTGAAAGAATTAACATCTTTCCTTGAAGAAATTGGTGCACCTAGGTGGGCCTATTACTTTCTTGTTGCTGTGGATGATATCCGTGAGGCTGACCGTCCCGCCATTCTTTCTGATCTTTACCAAACCGACCGTGATCGCTTTATGGAAGTTTACTGGAAACTTACCGGATCAAATAATCCGCAGAATTATAGTTATGCTCCCTATCTATTGTCTATTATGTTGAAAAACGGTGAGGGTAAAACTGAATTGGAAAATATCGAAATTATTTTACTTGGAATATTTAAGCGGTTATTAAATGAATACACTGAGGAGAGAGAATTAAACATAAGCAATATAGAAAAAGAATCTCTTCCACTTTCGGATACTCCGATTTACTTCCGTTTGAACCGGAGGTTGGGATTGGGAAATGGAGAACATCTAATTGGCGCTTTTGCCGTTTTATATGAATTTTCCTCCCGTGCCCGTCGTTTTATCAACTATCTTTTGTATTATGGAACTCATGCGAAAGTAAATTACAATACGCTTGATTATACGGCCGGATTTTTTATGAAAGCCCGCAAAACATGGCTCGGTATACCTCCTTCGGAAAGTTTTGAATTATTGAAAAAGTCTGGAACGTTTTATTCTATAAGGGAAGCCTTTGTTACTTATTTGTTCGCACAGGTCGATGCCGGTAACTTACAGGATGTAATGAATGAGGTTGTAACAACCGAACTTATTAAAGAGAATGAATCGTTAGCCTTAAAAACCCTTGATACAAAATACCTGGGTATTGAGCAGGCATTAGTTTGGATAGAGCTACTATATGTTGTTTGCAAAATGACGGAATATAAACCATTGATTAGTTTATTATCAGATAAATCAAAATTAGTCCGTAAAAAAGCAGAAGAATTTCTAAATAATAATGAAGATGCCGTTCGCCAGTTGTTGGAAGATGAAATGCCACAGATGGATGCAGATGGGCTTGCAGCCGCAAAACGATTAATTAAGCGTTGGGATAACGAGCGCAAATACGGTACAGATTTCTCGTTTAAAGATTATCAAACCGTTATTGAGTTCTGTAATGAAAATTATGATCAGGCAAATGAGCAATACATCCACTGGATTACGGAAGATATGTTTACCGATGTCCGTTTTGCCAATCTTACGGAAAAAGCTCCTGCAGTAGTCATTAAATATATTATTTCCGAATATTTGTCGCTTGAAGAACCATATAGAATAAGGATATGTGATAAAGTAGTAGATACCCTGTATCCCCAGGATTTTGAAGCAGTTTTGGAGAATACCTATAAACTTTGGAAAGAAAACGGGGCAGATGCTAAGAAAAAGATGATCATGGTTCCTTATTGTATTTATGGATCGGATTCACAAATTATAAAACTTAAAAACCAGTTACTTACTTGGGGCGGAGCTTCCCGTGGAGTTTTGGCCGCATTTGTGGTTAATGCCATAGCAATGAATGGCGGAAGTGTAGCTTTAATGATGGTAGATGAAATGGGCGCTAGGTTTTCTAATAATCAGGTAAAGAATGCGGCAAAAGCTGCTTTTTCAGTTGCAGCTAAAGCGTTGGAAATTCCTGAAGATGAGTTATCGGATAAGATAGTTCCTACACTTGGTTTTAACAAAGAAGGTGAAAAGATTATAGATTTTGGTTCACGAACATTTAAAGTAACACTCATGCCTGATTTCACTTTTACTATCTATGATAATGAAAAGCAAAAAATAGTCAAGCAGATTCCCGCTCCAGGAACATCCAGTGATGTTATAAAGGCCCATGCAGCTAAAAAAGAATTTGAAGAAACTAAAAAACAAATGAAACTTACTGTGCAGTCGCAGACCAATCGCCTGGAAAAAGTATTGATGAACGGTCGTAAATGGACAGCAGAATCCTGGAATAATTTATTTGTAGAGAATCCTATCATGCGCCGATTTGCCACAGGACTTATCTGGGGTATATATGACGGCGATGTATTGGTTGAAACTTTCCGATACATGGATGACGGGAACTTTAATACGGTGGACGATGATGAATACACTGTACCGGAAAATGCTTTTATTACGTTGGTTCATCCGATCGAATTGAGTGAAGAAACATTCTTGAAATGGAAAGAACAATTGGATGATTACGTAGTGGTACAACCGTTACCTCAACTAACATCTCCTGTTATAAGATTGGAAGAAAAAGATATAAGCGGTAAAGTGATCAAACGATATTATGGTGCCGTGGTAAAGTCAGGTAAAATATCCGGAATCGCAAATAAATATAATATGGTTAAAGGTGATGTTGGGGACGGAGGTAGTTTTACTACTTTTCATTGGATAGACAAATTTTTGAATATAGGTGTAATGTTGAATTTTGAATATATGTATATGGGACAAAAGTATGATGAGGACGTTACACTGGGAGATGTGATTATCTACCGTTTGAGTGAAGATCAGGTAAAGGAAAACGAACCGAAAAATAATGTTATGCTAGCACCCGCAGAAGTCCCTGCCCGTTTTGTTAGTTCGATTATCGGTATTTTTGATGCGTTTATTGAGTAGATAAAGTATATAACTCATTATTAATTCAATATTGTCTAAGAGAGATCTTTGATTCAATTTTCAATTTTCCATTAAAATAATGTTTACCTTTGCCTCCCGTTTAATAAATTAATAATATAAACAAAGAGATGGCAAAAGAACTAAAAGAACTTACCAAAAGGAGTGATAATTACTCGCAGTGGTATCAGGATCTGGTTATTAAGGCCGATCTGGCAGAAAATTCTGCTGTTCGCGGATGTATGGTGATCAAACCATACGGTTACGCGATCTGGGAAAAAATGCAACGTGCATTAGACGATATGTTTAAGGAAACAGGACATGTGAACGCATACTTTCCCTTACTGATCCCCAAATCATTCTTAAGTAAGGAAGCCGACCATGTGGAAGGTTTCGCCAAAGAATGTGCAGTAGTAACACATTACCGTCTGAAGAATGCTCCGGATGGTTCAGGTGTTGTTGTCGACCCCGCCGCCAAGCTCGAAGAAGAACTTATCATCCGTCCTACGTCGGAAACAATTATATGGAATACGTACCGCAACTGGATACAGTCATACCGTGACTTACCGATCCTTATCAACCAATGGGCGAATGTGATGCGTTGGGAGATGCGTACGCGTTTATTCCTTCGTACCGCTGAGTTTTTGTGGCAGGAAGGCCATACGGCACATGCTACGAAAGAAGAAGCAGAAGAAGAAACAATGAAGATGCAGGGTGTGTATGCCAGATTTGCCGAAGAATTTATGGCTATGCCGGTCGTTAAAGGTAGAAAATCGGAAAGCGAACGTTTCGCAGGAGCATTGGATACCTATACCATTGAAGCCATGATGCAGGATGGTAAAGCATTGCAGGCAGGTACGTCTCATTTCCTAGGTCAAAACTTCGGTAAGGCATTTGATGTAACATTTATAGATAAAGAAGGCAAACAAGAATATGCCTGGGCAACTTCATGGGGAGTATCTACCCGTTTGGTAGGAGCTTTAATCATGTCGCATTCTGATGATAACGGTTTGGTGTTACCTCCTAAATTAGCGCCTATTCAGGTAGTAATTGTTCCGATTTACCGTAGTGAAGAACAATTAGCGCAGATAAGTGAAAAAGTTTCGGGTATCGTAGACAAATTAAAGGCATTAGGAATTTCGGTTAAGTATGATGATGCCGATAATAAAAAACCGGGATGGAAGTTTGCGGAGTACGAACTGAAAGGTGTTCCCGTACGTCTGGCAATGGGCGGGCGTGATCTGGAAAACAATACCATTGAAGTCATGCGCCGTGACAAACTTGAGAAAGAAACAATCACTTGCGACGGTATAGAAGAATATGTTAAGAATCTGCTGGATGATATTCAAAAGAACATTTATCAGAAAGCTTATGATTTCCGCGAGTCTCATATAATCTGTGTGGATACATACGATGAATTTAAAGAAAAGATAGAAGACGGACTCTTTATTATGGCTCACTGGGATGGAACACCTGAAACAGAAGAGCAAGTTAAAGCAGAAACGAAAGCCACCATCCGTTGTATCCCATTAGAAGGCGATAAAACACCGGGCAAATGTATGGTGACAGGTAAGCCTTCTGCTCAAAGAGTATTATTTGCCAGGGCATATTAATACACTAATATGAAAACTGTCAATCTGATTTTAATTATTATCCTTTTTTCTTTATCTGTTCATGCGGCTACCGTTGATACTATTTCGGTACGGAGTGATGCCATGAATAAAGATATAAAAGTACTTGTTATTACTCCCCATACCACTAATTATCCAAATCCTGTTATATATCTGTTAAATGGATATGGAGGTAATGAAAACCAGTGGAT
>DAMCDT010000060.1:0-14268 GCA_032058265.1 Tannerellaceae bacterium | reverse complement strand
TTTCATAAGTTGTTTGATACTGGATGCGTCTGCACAATCCGAATTTGGGAACTTTCCCTTTAAAGAAATCTTTTTTAAGCAGTATTAAGCCGGGCTTTATCAGTATACCCGGTACAAGCAACAGTGCAATATTTACTAGTATAGGAATTCTGCTTACAACTAATGTACAGGGAAATTCTTGCTTGAGAAAGCAGGGATTTTTTGTTTAAAAAGAATACAATGTCTTATGTAAATCATCACAATGGTTTGAAAAAGTTATTGTGATGATCCCAAAAAGTTACTGTGATGATTTAAAATTGTTATCACAATAATTTTTCAGATTAAATATAAAGGGGCTAAATAGACCAATCAATGAACTTTTATCGATTACGAATCATTAGTTATGTGATACCGTTATATTCGGAATTAGGAGAGGAAACCGACAATCATCTGGATAAACAAAATCAAAAACACCATAGCAATCGGGTAAACTGTAGCGTAGGCTACGCTGGGCGCAGAGCTGTCGGACATGGAATCGGCGGCGGCGAGTCCGGGCGTACTGGTCATACCACCGGCAATTGTGCCAAGCATATCCAGTATGTTAATCCTGAAGATGTAATATCCGAATACTACTGCCATAATCATAGGGATAATAGTGATGGCGATTCCAACGCCAAACAGTGTTAAACCACTATCCTGAAAGGTAGACACCAGGTTAACTCCTGCGGACGTTCCTACTTCGGCCAAAAATAATAGCAATCCTAACTGGCGAAGTAATTGGTTCGCAGAGCCGGACATAGACCATATAATTGGTCCGGTTTTGCCGATAGCGCTTAATACTAAAGCTACAATCAGAATGCCTCCTGTCAGTCCGGGAGAAAATGAAAAACTGTCAGAAAATGAAATGTTGATCTTACCTACCAGAATACCCAGAACAATACCGGTGGCAATAGGGAAAAAGTCAGTGTCTGACAATCGCTTTTCGTCATTACCTAGGAACTGGGCCAGCGATTTGATATCCTCCTTTTCTCCCGCAACCATGAGTTTATCCCCGAATTTTAAAACCAATCCGGGCTCCGGCGATAAGTCAATCCCACTTCGGCGTACTCTTGTAATAGTGCATCCGAAAGTGTTTTGAAGATTTAAATGGCCGATGGATTTATTGATAATATTCTTGTTTGTCAGCAATAAGGATTGCAATTCCTGAGTTTTGGCAAAAGGCAGATCACTTTCTAAACGTTTGCCAACTAATATAGCTAATTGTTCCAGTGATTTCTCTGTACCGACCGCTTTGATGCGGTCACCCTCATGCAAGATAGTTGTAGCAATGGGTACAATTATCGAATCATTATGTTTTATTCTTGAAACAACAGCCCCGGTCATAGTGCGTATTTGCAATTGGGCAAGGTTCTTCTCGTAGACATTAGGGTTCTCGATCAGGAAAGTTCCCGTATGCAAGGAAGGAAATTGGTCTTTCTGTTTAGCTTCGAGCGATTTTGCTTCTGCAGCAATATCCACACGAAGTATTTTAGGTAAGAGTTTAATAAATAATATTACACCGATTACACCAAAAGGATACGCAATACCATAAGCAATAGAGGCCGCAGGGGATTGAGTAGAGTCAATGGCAACAGCCAAACCGGGCGTACTTGTCAGCGAACCGGCAACCAGCCCTACGATGCTCGGCGTGTCAATATTTAGAGCATATTTGAAAATGATACCTGCAATACAGGCTGATCCTGTAATAAGTGCAGCCAATACAATCAGTATTTTACCTTTAGATCTGAAAGAATCGAAGAAACCCGGCCCGGCCTGGATTCCAATGGTAAATATAAACAGAACCAATCCGATATTACCGATCTCTTTTGGAATGGTTACCCCATAATGCCCGAATAGCAATGCTATGAAGATGACGGCAGAAACATCGAGCGAGAGCCCTTTTATCTTTATCCTGCCCAAAATGAAACCTAAAGCAATAATTAGAAATAGAGAAAAGTAAGAAGATTGTAATAAAGTTTCAAACATACTTTTGTCATTATAAAGACTAAACGGGTGCAAAATTACTCTTTTTTGGGGTAGTTACAATTGTTTGGAGAGATTTCTGTTACCTTTGCGTCCGAAAGATAATAATTGAAAATAAGTTGAATCGGTATTTCATCTATTTAGGTTATAATGGGAAGAACTATTGTGGCTGGCAGGTCCAGCCGAACGGTATCTCTATACAACAATCCATTGAAACGGCACTTACAACT
Source organism: Tannerellaceae bacterium (assembly GCA_032058265.1). GTDB lineage: Bacteria > Bacteroidota > Bacteroidia > Bacteroidales > Tannerellaceae > DFXE01. The sequence continues at coordinate 12,037 of DAMCDT010000060.1, read as the reverse complement.
TTACTCCGCCGGACCATCTCAATTGTGGGCGCCGGACGGACGGATGCCGGTGTGCATGCGCGTTTAATGGTGGCTCATTTCGACTGGGAAGAACAGATCGATGACCTGTCTTTTCTTGCGGAAAAACTCAATCGTCTTCTTCCCAAAGATATAGCTATTGATAAAGTTGTTCCGGTGAAAGAAGAGGCACATGCCCGTTTTGATGCCGTTTCACGTACTTATAATTATTTTATCACGACCAAGAAAGACCCTTTCAATTACGATTATGTTTACAAAATACACGGGACGCTTGATTTTGCACTTATGAATGAGGCTTGCCGGGTTTTATTTGATTATATAGATTTTACCAGCTTCAGTAAACTGCATACGGATGTGAAAACAAACAATTGCCGGATTACACATGCAGAATGGACCAAAGAAGGTAATATCTGGAAATTCACCATCACTGCAGACCGCTTTTTGCGGAATATGGTGCGTGCCATAGTAGGTACATTAATTGAAGTAGGGCGTGGTAAATTATCGGTTGGAGGTTTTAAGGAAGTAATTGAAGCAAAAGACAGGGGGAGGGCAGGGACATCTGTGCCGGGACATGCGTTATTTCTGACAGATATCCGGTATCCCGACGAACTGTTTAAGGTTAATAATAGGTAAATATGTGGGTAGCACTGGCATTTATCTCGGCATTCCTGCTGGGATGTTATGATGTGAACAAGAAAATGTCGTTGAATGGGAACGCCGTAATTCCTATTCTTTTTCTGAATACGCTGATAAGCAGTATCATCTTTATCCCTTTTATCTTCCTTTCCTATACGACATCTGTGTTGGACAATACGATATTGTATGTTCCCCGCGCGCCTTTGGAGCAGCACATTGCCGTTTTCATTAAGGCAGTAATCGTTTTATCATCCTGGTTGTTCGGTTATTTTGCGGTGAAAAACCTTCCGCTGACTATTACCGGACCCATCAAAGCGACTCAACCGGTTATGACATTGCTGGGCGCGATGCTTATTTTCGGAGAGCGTTTAAACCTCTATCAATGGATTGGAGTGATATTATCCATTGCCTCCTTTTACCTTTTATCTTCGTCCGGAAAGAAAGAAGGTATACATTTTGGCCATAATAAATGGATACTATTTATGGTATTATCAGCGATGTTGGGGGCTTTAAGCGGCTTATACGACAAACATCTGATGCGTTCGTTCGATGTGATGACGGTACAAGTATGGTTTAATGTATACCAATGCTTCATAATGGTTTTTATTCTTCTTTTCCTTTGGTATCCACGGAGAGAGAAAAGTACACCGTTCGTCTGGAAATGGAATATTATATTCATTTCTGTATTTCTTATCTTAGCCGACTGGATCTATTTTTACGCCCTCAGTTTCCCCGACTCGATGATATCCATAGTTTCGATGATTCGTCGAAGCAATGTCCTGGTAACCTTTTTAGCCGGAGCATTGTTCTTCCATGAAAAAAACTTAAAGAGCAAAGCATTAGACTTATTACTGGTATTAATAGGAATGATATTCTTATATTTGGGGACGAAATAAAAAATGATATGAAACGATATATTTATATTTTATTATTGAGTTTATGCGTATTGGGAGTGGGAGCGCAGGATATGAAGACGTACTTTATTTCTATGCCCGACCAGTTTATACCTCAATTGGAAACCGCCTGGCGGAAAGACCTGGTCGATTTATTTGAGTCGGGTAAGGAAGCCCGTCTGCAAAACACTATGACCGGTTATTCAATTCTGCAGAAGCTGACGAATGATTACCTATTACTTCAGGTTACCGACCGCAGTACTGTTGAAATAAAAATGCTCCCATTGGTTAATAATACGTATGTGATCTGCATGATCAGGACAGTAAGTGCTCCCGTGCCGGACAGCCGTATCGAATTTTATACGACGGAGTGGGAGCCGCTTGCCACATCGGATTTGTTTAATCCTGTTTCAATAGATTGGTTTATCAAGGATGGAACGGATAAAAGCAGTGACGAATATAAAGACGCAATGGCACGTCTGGATATGGATTTGATCAAGTATCAATTAAGTCCGGATAATCAAACACTGACAGCAACCTATACAACTCCACTATACTTAAGCCAAACGGAACAATCAAAAGTCGAACCTTTTATCAAAGATACTCCCAAAATATACACCTGGGAAAAGTTCCAATTCAAATAAAGCCTATGAGAATCTTTGAGTTCAACACTTTTAATTATAATTTACTCAAAGAACTCATAGGCTTTTAGGAAGCCCCAGTCTCTTATTTATGTATCGTTATTTCGTCGAAATGATTGTACCGTCGGACTGTATAGTTAAGTAAACTTCCCTGTTACCAGATTCCAATTCAAAAATGTAAAATAATCCGGTAGGGTTTTCACGCGCTTCAATATCGTCAATATGGTAGTTACTATATTCTGTTGTCTTCCGGAATAGTTGTAGGCAGGTATCCGTTATTATTGTTATTATTATTTCCGGAATTATTACCCGTTGCGTCATTAAGTAGTATGCCATCTTCCGTAAAATGCAGGTCGTATTCCTGATCTCCTTGTTCAACTTCAATTATATATATTGTAGCTGCGTTTGATCGTTCCAGCTTATCTATATCATCAATTCTCCATTTGGAATAAATACTTTCGTTAAATGCAGTCTGTACTGGTGAAGGAAGTTCGTTGAAAGTAACATCGGTTTCCGTCATTACCCATGTACCATCGGTTTCAAACCAGGCTTCGGCTTCTTTCGAATTAATGCGGAAATCGGCTACTTTAAATCCTGACTTGGTTTCCCATTCTACTCTGCTTGCTTCCGGATACCTTGCCTTGAAAGCATTCACTACTACATCATCCGGTGTATAATTATCGTCGTCATCACAGGAGTAAAGGCTAAATACTGAGCCCATTAACAGGACTATAAGGAAAAATCTTGTTTTCATAAAATTGCTTTTTAAATAGTTAGTAATTAATCATCAATGTCGATAAGGTTGCCTTTCTTATTGAAAGTGAGTTCCAAACCGTTACTTAATTTTACACTGCATTCGCGTGTCTCTTTTTCAATACCGATAATATCGTTTCCCTGAAAGTTACCTTTTACGTAATCGGCAATGGCAAGAGGAATAATACCGGAGGGTATGATGGCATGATTGCCGTCTACTTCCGTCCATTCGCCTGACTTATCAAACTCAATATCGATGCCGTTTGTAAGGATAACTTCATAGCCTTTAATTCCCAACAGATTCTTTTCAATAATAATATGGGAGATTGCCGTTTCACTGAAATATGTGGATATAAATTCGCGGCTGGCTACCGGCAATTGGTTTACATCCTTTGTATAAGTGTCGTTATCGGCCAGTATTGCCGTGATCGACATAAACATACTTAATACAACTAATCCGATTCTTTTCATCTTCTTTGCTTTTAATTATACAACAAAGAAAAGGGAAGATTTGGGAAAGATTTGGGAATATCGTCACGGAAAGGTTAAAGTAAATATATGTTTCCCGTCAAAATGATAAGAAATACGGATATCATACAATTGGGTAATGGATTTCACAATCGCTAATCCCAGGCCTGTCGAGTCGGATTTATTAGTCTGTTTTATAAAACGGTGGAATAGCTTTTCCTTATCCAATTCGTGGTTTGTACCGCTATTCTCGATTGAAAACGAATTATTTTGGATGATTATATTTATTTCTCCATCCGGTATATTATGTACAAAGGCGTTTTTGACCAGATTCATTGCAAGGGTTGATGCCAACGATTCGTTCATGGTAAACAATAACGGAGCTTTATCCTGAATCGTTACAGTTATGTTTTTCTCTTCATATATTGTGGATAGGTCGTCTGTTATCTGCCTTACCATCTCACTTACATTTATTTGCTCTTTGCGGGGGAATTGGTTATTTTCAATTCTGGAAAGGAGTAAAAGAGATTTATTTGTCTTTATAATACCCTGGAGCGTACGTTGAATACCTTCGATTTCGGCTAATTGTTCCTCCGTACAATCGGGATTTTCGCTCAATAGTTCCAGCCGGTTCATACAAACGGCCATAGGGGTTTGGAGCTCGTGCGAAGCATTTTCGACAAATTGCTTTTGTTCATCATATACCAGAGCACTACGTACGGAGGCATCACTGACGGCTTTATTTAATATTTTAAATTCTTTGATGGTCGTTTCATTTTCCAGCGGCTTAACGGTTTCGCCGGGATGGAAATTATTCAACCAGTCTAGAATGTTATATAAAGGGCGGAAACTTCTTTTGATAATATAGTTTGTCACCCATAAGGTGCAGAGAAGCATGATGAAATACAGGATAACAATACTCCATAACACTGTTTCGATCAGGTCTTCATTCTCTAGTGTAGAAGTTTCAATCCTTATCTCATAGAATTTCCCGTCTGCTGTCATGAAGTTGGAACGAAGGACCCGGATGGGTTCGGATTCCCGTTCAATCTCAATATACTTGGTCGAATCGAAAAACTCATCCTTAGAGAGATTTGCTTCAGAGGCCGGTATCTCCCGGATAGAGTACCGCGTCATAATATCATGATGGTTGCTTAACTGAGTACTGTCTGCCAGGAATTGTTTGATAATAATTTCCTTATAGTTTTGCAGGCTGTCGTTCGTTTCATCATTCACTTCGTGTAGAATAAGGAAATAAAAGGCGCACGACCACAGGGCCATGACCAGCAACAGCGGAATAGATAGATTCCGGATTATATAATGACTTAACTTCATATTTCTTCACATACCAGTTTATAACCGTATCCATATACGGCTTTTATTTCGGGAATGGCATCTGCCGTTTTTAATTTCTTGCGTAAATTTTTAACCTGACTGTATATAAAGTCGAAGTTGTCGGCCTGATCGATATAGTCGCCCCAAACAGATTCGGCCAAAGCCCCTTTACTGATCAGGCGGTTAGGGTTAGTAACGAAATAATAGAGGAGGTCGAATTCTTTCCGGTTCAGTGTGAGTTCATTATTATTGATGAATACGGCATGACGGTCGGGATATACTACGATGTTTTCAATGGTTATGTTCACTTCACCATCCTGGTGTTTTCGCCTGATTACACTTTTTATACGCGCATTGAGTTCGGCCAGGTGGAAAGGTTTGGTTAGGTAATCGTCGGCTCCGAGGTCTAATCCAGCCACTTTATCTTCCAATGAATCTTTCGCAGAGATTATTATAACGCTTTCTTTCTTGTGAAGTTTTTTCAATTCATCCAGCAGGGTCAGCCCGTTTCCGTCGGGGAGCATGATATCCAGGATCACGCAATCATAATCATAATCGTTTATTTTAAATAACGCATCATGGAATTTTGCGGCGCTTTCTACCACATACCTCTCTTTTTCAAGCGAACGGATGATCGTATCACGTAAAGAATCTTCGTCTTCAACCAGCAGAATTTTCATATTTCACAATCATTAATGGGCAAAACTAAGCAAATAATCTGGCAAGATTCTGGAATAATAATAAAAATCTACCTTGAAATTAAACGGTTGTTGAGTATTATCTTATATACTTCTTCCCGCAAATTACGTGCTACCGGTATCTTGTAGGTTCCGATAATAAGTTGGTTGCCTTCAATGGAGTTCACGTGATCGATATTGATTATATGGGAACGATGAACCTGCAGGAACTTATCCGCCGGTAAGGATTCAAGCATCTTTTTGAGGGTAGTATATACTATTTCTTTGGAAGTAAGGGTATGTATTATCACATAATTCTCCATACTTTCGATAAATAAGATATCTTGTAATATTATTTTCTTCAGTTGTTTATCGCTTTTTACAAATACATATTTTTCTTTATTGATGGCCGATTCCTTTTGTATCAGATTATATACTTTGTTCACCGCCTTTACAAACCGTTCGAATGGAATGGGTTTAAGTAAATAATCGGTAACGTCCAATTCATATCCTTTCAGGGCGTATTGCTCGTATGCAGAGGTGATTATTACTTTTGGCGGATGATGAATGGTCGATAGGAAGTCGAGTCCGGAAATGTGTGGCATCTGAATATCGAGGAAAAGAAGGTCGGGTTGAGTAGTTTTCAGTAAAGTATTTAGCTGCATGGCATCCTCGCACTCACCAATCAGTGTGAGGAAGTCTATTTTTTCGACATAACTTTTCAGCCCTTTCCTTGCGATGGGTTCGTCGTCGGTGATTATACATTTAATTTTCAGTTCCATAGGGATCGATCATTAAGTGAGAGATAAAAGACTGTTTTCTTTGTTCAGTCTGAAGTTCGTGCTTTCCGGGATATAGGAGGGAAAGCCTGCGTTTTAGGTTTTCAATACCTATACCTTTATCTTTCTTTAGCTTATTAACAGGCTGTTCGATATCAGCGGTGGAGTTTTCGACCTTGAAATGTATTTTTCCCTCTTTATTTCTAATATCTATATGGATGTAATACTCGCCTCCTACATACTTGAAAGCATTTTCAAGTAAAGGCTGGAACAAAAGAGGGTGAACTTTTTCTTCTTTTAATGAAGGGTCAATATACAGCTTCAATTGTAACCGGTCACTCATCCGGAGTTGCTGAAACTGAATGTATGTTTTGATAAAATCCATTTCCTGGCTGATTGATACAATTTTACTTACGTCATATAATTGATAACGTAATAGTTCTGATAATAATTCAACCGTTTTCTTGGCAGAAACATTGTCTTCACTTATCTGGAAATATATCGTGTTCAGTGCATTAAACAGGAAATGCGGATGGTATTGGGCTTTCAAGTAATCGAGTTCCGTCTCCAATTGTTTGCTTTTTATCTGTTCCAGTTGGAGGAATTGCTCGTTGTAGTCTTTACTGATGATATCACTACGAATGGCAATGTAGTACAATAATAAAAGAGGTAAAGCTATTACATTGAGTATAATATAATCGATAAAACCGTTGCCCATATAGAATATACCGGCCAATTCACCTGTCAATGCGAAAAGATTAAGGGATATAGCTGTGGCGGCCAGTACAAAGCTATATTCTTTTATAAGTGAGGCATCTTTCTCGTGCTTTCTTGTTTTTTTCTTTAAATAGTTCCTCCATTTGATATCGAACACATAGCAGGCGCCTATCAGAAGTATCTGTGATACGATATGCTGAGGGATAGAGCCTGCCCAGAACGTATTGTCTTTGAGCGGGTCGGTAGCCAGCCGGAGGAAATTAAAGATAACTACCCCAAGGAAAAAAGGGTATACCCAGCGTGATATGGAACGTATGGATTTCATGACACCTTTGCTTTGAGTTTCATTCCGAACAGAGGCCGTATCAAATTATACCGCCTGATCCCGAATTCGTAAATAATCCAGGTGATGCAGAATGTACCGATCACCATCAAACTGAATTTAGGAAAGAATCCCATAGAAGTATATTTTAAGTAATATGCCAATACAATTATAACTGTTTGATGTAATATATAAAAGGGATAAACAGCCTCATTCGCATACGATAATGCTTTACTTGGTTTGTTAAGGTATACGGCTGAATAACCAATAAAAGTTAGTATCCACGACCAACTATTGAATACCCTGACCGAATCCGAAATATATTGTTTTCCAGCGAAATCACAATACCATAAAGACATTAACAGGGAAAATCCCACTATACCATTTATCAGGAACAGGAGCCTGTTTCTCATAACTGATTCCCAGAATACATCTTTTAAAGATAGTAAAAGAAATCCGAAAAAGAACAATGTACAGTAATTTACCAGGTTGTACCAGTCGTTTACCAAGGCATTCGTTTGCGGATATTGGTGAGACAATACTATTCTGCAAAGAAAAAGTGGAATAGTAAACAGATACAAACCAAATGTTTTTTTGGCAATTTCTTTTGTTTTACGGATAATCCATGCTTCGGGATGCCGCTTCAGGTATAAAAAAACAGGAATAAGTATCAATGAAAAAATAAGCAAATACAGTATAAACCATAGGTGATGCCAGGAAAAATTACCATCGGGATAAACGCCATTAGTAAATAGTTGTGAAGGCCAGAACTCAAAGTAATTACCGTCAAACTGTCCTTTATCCAATCGTTCAAAGTATATTTGCGGCGGAACAATAAATAATATTCCGAATATAAGTGGTATAAAGAGCCTTTTGATACGCTCTCCGGCAAATTGCCAGCCATTCCTCTTTTGCAAGGCGTAATACGTGCCCATACCGGAAATTACAAAGAGTAAAGCCAGCCGCCATTGGTTGACAAACAGCATGGGAAAGATCATCCCCTCGTATGTAACGGTATTATTAATATGAAACCACCAGGGAACAAAAAACATTCCCACATGATAGAAAATCAATAATGCAAAGGCTATCACTCTCAGGCTGTCAATATCGTATCGTCTCATATTAATTAAAGTTAGATTTTGAACAAATCTAAAAATTCCATTAAAACCCATCAAATTACTCTGATGAATTGTATGTTTTTCTTGACGGACGGTATAAGTTCTTTATAACACCCACTTGTTTTATCTGCGGTTATTGATACTCAGCTTTCAGAGAAATATTACAATAACTTGGTATAAAACAAACGGGTATACATATAATTTATATATTTGCCCTCTGAATAAACCTTTTTACCTTTATGGAAAAGCAAAAACTTAAGCCTTTGGGCGTTATCCTTACGATAACGGGATTGATTCTCATTGTCGCTTCAGTCATCCTGTTTTATGGTTTTCAACACGATAGTAAAGGCTTGATCGGAGGAGGTTTGGCTCTGGTCGGTGCAGGCATCACATTCATACAGAAAGCAAAGAGTAAGAACTAACAATCAAAGCCCACTCTTATACAAATTATAGTTAGTTTAGGAAAAAACCAAGGCCGAAGAGCTTTTAATGCGTACAACCTCAGTAAATTATAGCCTACCAAAACAGTTGCAAGGTTTTTTTTAAGAAGTATATATACATACTTCGAGAGGTTCCTTATACCGAATTTCCATGATTTTTTTGAAAAGGCATGTTATGTTTTTATTCCTTTGTTCGTCTTATGAATAGAAAATGGAACTTGAGGCGTTTAAAATAACAGTACTCCCGCTTAGAGATAAGCTGCTGAACATCTCGCTCAAACTGCTGGAAGAGCACGCGGATGCAGAAGATGTGGTGCAGGAAGCATTCCTAAAGCTTTGGTATATACGGGATAAGTTAGATAGCTATCAAAGTGTTGAGGCTTTAGCTGTTATGGTAACGAGAAACCTGGCACTGGATAAAATAAGGACGCGGAAAAACAATCTGGATGAATCGAACTTACAGATGTTTGATTCGGAATCAAAGAATCCGGCGGAATTACTGGAACAACAGGATGCCGTAGCCTGTATACGGCAATTGATCGACCACCTGCCGTCTTTACAACAGACCATTATACGAATGAAAGATGTTGAAGGTTACGAAATAACCGAAATAGCAGAGATAACCGGAAGCCAGATCGAGGCGGTAAGGGTAAACCTTTCACGAGCCCGGAAGAAGGTAAGAGAACAGTTTTTAGCATTAAACAATGTAGGTATATGAATATAGATGACTTATTAAATAAATATTTCGAAGGTGAAACTTCGGCGGAAGAGGAGAGGCGTCTCCGTGCTTTCTTTGCCTCCGCGAATGTGCCTCCGCGGTTGGCTATCTATAAACCGATGTTTGCCTATTTTGATGAAGAAATTAGTAAAAAGCATAAAAAGGAAAGAAAGAGCGAAGGCCGTGAAAAAGGTAAAAGATATGTATTAAGAAGGTCGCTCTACCTGGTATCAGGGATTGCTGCTGCGATTTTGCTCTTTATCGGTATCAGGCAGATCTACTACGTTCCCGATCCCTGTTTATGTTCGTATAATTATGTGATGATAAACGGACGCTGTTATACGGATTTCCACACCATCCAAACGGCTGCTTTTGAAGCTTTGCAGGAAGTAGCTACCCCTGCGGAAGAATATTTCCCCGAAAGAGATAATGATATATCGGATCGTGAAATTATTGAGAATCAATTGAGAGAATTAAGTAACATATTTAGTGACGACGATTAATAGAAGGAATATGAAACATACACAATACATACTTACATTACTACTCTGTATAAGCTTTTTATTCTCCTCGGAGGTAAAAGCGATGGAAGCGCAGAAAGACCTGAAGATACAGGAAGTTTTCCAGCGTTACGGGAAGAAAAAAAATGTAACAATGGTAGAACTTTCCAATGAAATGCTCGATACTTATGGTATGACGCATTATAAGAGTATCACAATTAAGAATGATCCCGAAGCTTTACGCTTTATCCGTAGGTGTCTGGAGTCAGACCAACAAGGAGCCCGCAAGATCAAAGAAGTGACAGACGACGGTGGTGTTATCTCTGCTTATTACCAATTGCCGGGAAGGGAGGAAGACTTAAACCGCTTTATCCTATTCAAAGTAAATAAAAAAGGAGTGATCACATTGGTTTACCTGGAAGGGGATCTGGATAGTGACGACCTGATAACTATCCTTTTTAGCAATCAGGAATCGAAGTGATGATAGTAGTTAAAGGAGTTAAATAGTCAGAGGAGTTGAGTAGTAAGTAGATGGTAGTTAGTATTTTGTTTCTACTGCTTATCTACTAGCTCCTTAACTTCTAAATAGCGAAGCGAATGATAACTCCTTTGACTCCTAATAAAAGAAACAATAAAACAATAAAAAGATGAAAAGATTAGTATTCATTGTAGCCCTATGCATCCCATTTAGTGTGTGGGCTTTAGAAGTTGATCCGTTGGCCGCTGACACAACGATAACAGTAGATAGTAAACGCATTGAAGTAAAAGAGAGTGGCGATCGTTTGAAAGTCAGGGTTTATGAAATAACCGAAGAAGACGGAGTGATCGATGATGAAATGGTTTTTGAAGGACATTATAAAGATGGTAAAAGTTACGAACGGAGAAAGCATTCCATCAACATTCCTCTTCCTACATGGGACCGGGATTTTAATGCGCATTGGGCAGGATTCGGCATGGGATTTGCTAATGTGGCGGACGGTAGTTTCCATTTCAATGATATCGACGGTGTATCACTACGCAGCGGCAAGTCGTTTGAATATAACCTTAACTTCTTTGAAAAAAGTTTTCTGCTCTCACGAAAAGCGAATATTGCCATCGTGACCGGGGCAGGTATGCGCTGGAGCCGTTACCGCATCGACACCAATAGCTATTTTAAAGAAGTGGACGGCATCACCATATTACATCCCGCGCCTGAAGGTGTTAAATATACGGCCAGCCGCTTGAATATAACAAGTTTGACTATTCCTATATTATTGGAATGGCAAACAAGAAACAAGAGAAACGATGATTTCTTTATTTCTGCCGGTGTAGTAGGAGTAGTCAAAACGATATCGTCTTCACGTGTCACATACAAAAACAAAGAAGGTAAAAGGAGAAGTGATAAAATGGACGGCGGTATGAATATCCGTCCAATAACTATGGACTTTTTATTCCAGGCAGGCTATGACTGGATCGGTGTCTATGCCAAATACTCTCCCGTCAGATTGTTTGAAAGCGGAAAAGGCCCCAGGATACATCCTGTATCTATCGGGTTGCATTTGCATTTGTAAAAGCTTATTGATTGAGGATATGTATGCTATGACAGGCTACAAGTGCCGCCGTCTCCGTCCGGAGGCGGCTTTTTCCTAATGAGATGGGTTCGAAACCCTGTTTGATAGTTTCCGATATTTCTTCCGTACTAAAGTCGCCTTCCGGTCCGATAAGTATTAAAGCGTCCTCTCCTGGTTGATAAATATCTTTTATAAGAGGTTTTTCTCCTGCTTCGCAATGAGCAATAAACTTACGTCCTGTGAAGGGCTGTTGGATAAATGATTTGAAATCCGTCATTCCTGTTAGTTCCGGTAAAGTAGCCTTTTGCGATTGTTTCATCGCGCTAACCAGTATCTTTTCCAGCCGGGCGGTTTTGATCTCCCGTCTTTCCGAATAACGGCAATTAAGGCAAACGATACCGTTTATACCAATCTCCGTCGATTTTTCGCAGAACCATTCCATACGATCCATGTTCTTCGTAGGAGCTACAGC
>DAMCDT010000059.1:0-14421 GCA_032058265.1 Tannerellaceae bacterium | reverse complement strand
CTTAACCAGTTTAATTTGGTTGAAGGATAGCGTCAAATCATCCAGATTACCCGGTGTTTCACAATAAGAGTTTTCACCGATGCAGGCCACGATTACATCAACATTGCGGGCGGCTGCAACAGCTTTTTCGATTTCAGGAGTGTTTTCTTCCCAATATGCGGCACGGGCTTTGTAAGTTACGCCTGGTTCGTATATAATGTGCTGGGTCCCGAATTTGTTTTGAAAAGCTTCCAGAATAGTATTGTAGTCGTTAGCAAATTCATCGGCTCTGTCGCCCTGCCATGTATAAGACCATCCGCCATTCAGGCTGCGCATAGAATTAGCATTCGGACCAGTTAGCAGAATCTTTGAGTCCGGTGCTAATGGAAGAATATTGTCGGTGTTCTTCAACAACGTGATGGATTCTTCGGCAGCTGCCAGAGCGGCTTTGGCATGTTTGTCGCTTCCGAAATCCGGATAGTCTTTAATATCCCAATAAGGTTTATCGAACAAACCGAGCCGGAATTTCATACGTAACACGCGTGAAACGGCATCGTCGATACGCGACATCGGCACTTCGCCTTCCTCAACCAATTGTTTAAGCAATACGCAGAAGTCCCACGAGTATGGATCCATCGACATATCAATACCTGCATTAATAGCCATTTTGATGGCTTCTTTCTTGTCTGCTGCCACACGGTCGCGCTGGAAAATATTGTTGATATCGGCCCAGTCTGTAACGATTACTCCATCCCAATTCAGCTCTTCTTTTAGCCATTGTGTTAGATATTTATAGTTGGCATGGAAGGGGATCCCGTTATTAACAGCCGAGTTAACCATTACTGATAATGCGCCGCTACGTATGGCTTCGAGGTATGGGGCGAAATGCTTTTCGCGCATATCATACCCGGTGATATAAGACGGTGTACGGTCTTTTCCTGAAGCCGGTACGCCGTAGCCCATATAATGTTTTAGACAGGCAGCCACATAATTTTGGTCAATGGTCGTGCCATTACCCCCTTGAAAGCCAAGTACCATTTCGCGTCCCAATTCGGAAGCAAGAAAGGCATCTTCCCCAAATGTTTCCCATATACGAGGCCAACGGGCATCTCGTCCTAGGTCGATTACAGGTGCAAAAGTCCACGGAATGTTCCCGGCTTTTGTTTCATAGGCTGATATCCGTCCGGTTTCGGCAGATAAGGCACGATTGAAAGTAGCTCCCAGATTGATGTTTTGTGGAAACAGTGTACCTCCCTGAGTGTAGGTAGTTCCATGTATCTGGTCTACACCATAAATCATCGGAATACCTGTTTCTTCGATGGCTATTTTTTGTAATTCGGAAATGATCTTTGTCCATTCTTCCGGGGTTTGCGGTGTGCCGCCAGGCACATTCAGAATTGAGCCGACTTTGTATTTGCGCATAACCGAATCGGTCATAGCATAGTCGAATTCGAACGGGATGAAAGTATGAAAGACATTCATACCTTTACCGATGACGTCTATCGTTAGTTGGGTCATTTGGCCGATCTTCTCTTCAAGGGTCATCTTTTGGAGAATGGATTTTATTCTTTGCTCTGTTTTCGCATCCTGCGGTATGGCTAAGTGAACAATGTTTTGTTGTCCGAAAATACCTGTCGTCAATATAACAGCAAGGATTGCTGAAAATAATTTATTCATAATTTTTTATTCCTTTATAATATACGATTATTGTTTCCGTCTGGTTTTTCATTTAAACAACATAGGAGCAAAATCCGATAAATAAATGCGCCAATTGTCCCATGTATGTCCGCCACCACTTTCATGATAGACATATTTGAAACCTATTTCATCCATTTTCTTCATGCTGTCGATTACACTTTTGTATAAGAAATCGGTAGTACCGCAGGCAATCCAATAGAGTTTATAGCCATTCTTTTTCTGTACTTCCAGCTTCTGTATGAATGCGTTCTGTACTTCTGTCACATTCATGTCATTTGGTGATGACATCATCGATGAAATAGGAGGAGCCGAGAATACACCGATATAATCGAAAGTATTAGGATATTGTGCCGAGATAGCAGAAGAATGCATTCCACCCATGGATAAACCTGCAACAGCACGGTTGGCCTTGTTTTTCTTCACCCGGTAGTTACTTTCGACAAACTTCAGGATATCGCCAAAGCTATCTTCCATACTGGCAACCGCTTCTCTTTTTCCGCCTCCCATGGCTGGTGTATATTCCCGGCTTGATTCACCGGGGGCGGCAGCATTCTGGGTATGACCATTAGGCATAACCACAATCATTGGTTTTGCTTTTCCTTGGGCAATCAGGTTATCCATTATTTGAGCAGTACGTCCTAAATTGATCCATGCTTCTTCGTCTCCGCCCGAACCATGAAGCAGATAGAATACCGGATAAGATTGATTGCTATTCTCATAACCCGGCGGTGTATAGATGGTTATGCGACGTTCTTCTTTTAATTTCGGACTGTTGTACCAACGGCGTGCGACTGTTCCGTGGGGAACATCGTTCACACTATACAAATCGCCAGGATTCCCTTTGATGATAAAGACACTGAATACAGTGGCTACATCGCGAATCATGTAAATGTTGCTCGGATCGTTAATTCTCAGGCCGTCGACTATGAATGTATAGCTGTACAATTCTGAGGCGAGCGATTCGGGGGTAGTATATTCCCAAACACCTTCTTTTTCCACCAAATCAACTACACCCGGCGCGTCAAATGTACCGTAGGGAGTATCCACCTTTTTCTTTGGCAGGAAATCTCCCGTTATTTCTACTTTCACCGCTTTTGGCGCTTTCAAACGGAATGTTACAGTGTTATTATCGTGAATCTCGGGAGAAACCACGGGGGCGCCTCCCCAAAGGGATTGCTGTGCAAATGTCAGCACAGACATGGTAAGAAATACAGTTAAAATTGAAACTCGTTTCATAATTTACTTTTTATGATGATGATTATTAAGACGCAATGTATTATCATTCCGTACATCCTCCTACTAATTTGGAGAAGCGGGAGACGTTGCAATATTAATACATTTTCTTTACAAAGATTATTTAATTCGTTCCGGAGTTTTATCTGCACGTTCAAAACCGTTATTCTATTTGTTCAAATGTTTATCTACATGTTCAAATCATCCCTTACAGGCTGTTGCAAAGCTGATTTTAATTCTTAATTTCGTGTCCAGAACATATTCTATCCTACTAATGATAGCACTTTTATTAATCTTCCTGCTCGGGATTACATCATCCTGCCGGACAAATGAATCGGAGGACGAACCTTATCAGATCATAGAAAGCCCGATCATTTCAAATGATATATCAAACCAGCAGATAAAAGCTTTTGGCGAAGATGAAAAGGGACATATCTGGATCGGTACTTTCAGGGGACTGAATAAGTTCAATGTCCACGAGTATCACCAGTACTTTTGTATGGATGATTCGACGGATTTGCCCGATAACCAAATAAACGATATTTTCCGTGACTCGCAAAAACGGCTATGGATTGTCACTGTAAATGGTGTATGCCGTTATACAGACAAGGACAATTTCGAACGGATACCTATCGGAATACAGAATCAAAACGGCTATCAGCTATTGGAAAACACTGAGGGTAAAATCTTTCTGAATATGGTTTCCCACCTTTCTGTTTACAATCCGGATACCGAGCAGTTCGACACACCGATCGTAGATTTTGATACACAGCGGACGTTTATCCAAAGATGTTACATCGACAAAGAAAATGCCTTGTGGGCCGTATGTCCGGTAGCACTGCGCCGCTATAACTCCACAACGTTGGAGTTGCTCGATTCAATTCCTACTAATGGGTATTACACCTATTCATATATGTCCGATGAGGGTAATGTGTGGCTCACCGGACAAGGAACTATTACTGTTTTCGATATGCGGTCACGTGAGTTTATTGATGCGCCGGAAGTTATTCGTCGCCATCCCGTTCTATCAAAAGCAACGATAGAACTGATACATGATTATGGAAATAACAGTTTACTAATGAGCACTGCCAACCAAGGAATATTCCTTTATGACTACATCCAAAACACAGTTGTACATCAGGATGATAACGGGTTTCCATTTCAGGTACCCGATTTCAAAATCACCAAAATGTTTACCGATTCACAAAAAAACCTATGGCTGGGTTCCGTAGATCAGGGATATGCCGTAAGCTACCATTATAAAAAACGTTTCAATAATAATAACTACCTGTGCTCGTATTTGGAGAAAAAATCAGTAGTATCCGTGGCCGCCGACAAAGAACGGAATTTATGGATAACTACGCTGATGGACGGAGTATATGTTTATAGTTTCAGCAAACAGGAAATGGAAAAGTTTGATATGAAAATACTTTTCCCACATGAAACATCCAAAATCCCCGCTGTAAATCAAGTATTCGTTGATAATAGTAATTATATCTGGATGACTGCCACTAGCAATGAAGCATTGAAATGCCGCTACGTAGATGGTCTGCTAAAGGTTGAATCCAGATACCCCATCTTGTTGCCAATGTCTATTACACAGGACGCCAACCAAACTATCTGGATAGGAACAGCCAGTCCTTATGTATATTCTTTACGCCTCGGGGAGAAAGATTTTCAGGCTAAACAGGTATTTCCGTTAATGTTCACTTTTATACCAGGGTTACTTTCTTTAAGTGATGGCAATATTCTGGCCGCTTCTTTCCATTGCCCCATGAAGCTGATAAATTCCGATACCGGAGAAATACTTGATTTGGACATTCCGGAAGAGGATATAAACAACTGTATACGGCGTTCCGTATTCATACCAACCGCATTGCATGAAGATACGCAAGGGGAAGTCTGGATAGGCACAGTAAGTAATGGACTGATGCGTTATTCTCCCTCGACCCAACGGATGATACCTATACAGGGAACCGCTTGTCTCGATATTTCGGGCATAGAAGAAGACGCGCAGGGTAATCTTTGGGTAAGCACCCAATATGGACTGAGCAAGTACGACCGTACAGTCGAAAAGTTTACCAACTATTATGCAGCCGATGGCATTGGAGGAAACCAGTTTTACGACCGCTCTTCGTGCCGCCTGACTGACGGGATGCTGGTATTTGGAGGCACCCACGGATTAACCTTTTTCAATCCGGTAGATGTGCCTATGAAACGGAATATACCTCTCTTATTCGAAGATTTAAAAATACATAATAAGCTGGTACGGCCTCAGGATGTACAATGTATCAACAAGCATTTGTCGTACAGGCCCGATATCCGCTTAGAACACGATCAAAACGGATTCAGCATCTCGTACGCTGCGCTTGACTATAGTGAATACGAGCGGGTGCACTATTATTATATGCTTGAAGGTTTCGATAAATATTGGGTAGATGCCCACAACAACCGCGAAGCCTATTACGCCAACTTGCCAGCTGGTACATATACGTTTAAGGTCAAAATTACCAACAACGATCAAAGCATCATCGAAGCGGAGAATTCCATTCGGGTCATCGTATTACCGGCACCGTGGGCAACATGGTGGGCGTACTGCATTTATTTTATTGTGGCAGCGGGTATTATTACGTTGTTCGTTAGTGCATGGCAAAGTGTCCGTACTGAAAAGGCCTTAGCCTTGCAAGCTGAAAGGGAAAAAGCGCAGGAACAACAGGTCAATAGAATGAATATGAGTTTCTTCGCTAATATCTCACACGAGTTCCGTACTCCACTCACCATGATTTCTAGCCCCATAACACAACTCTGCAACAATCCCGAAATAGTTGGAGAGAATAAAAAACTGCTTTACATCGTTCAACGCAGCGTAAACCGAATGTTGAAATTAGTAAACCAGATTATGGATTTCAATAAACTTGAAAACGACACGTTGAAACTGAAAGTAAAGCGGATGGATATCATAGTGCTGCTACGAAGAATAGTAGATGTATTTGAAGTAAACACGAAAAATAAAAACATTGCGCTAAAAACCTTCGGACTGGAAGATACTTTCCTGCTATGGTTGGACGAGGATAAAATAGACAAAATCTTCGGTAACCTGATGTCGAACGCACTCAAATTCACCCCCGTTGGAGGTACCGTCCATATAAGTCTGGACGTTATAAACCGTGAAGAAGCCGCGCAACTCTTCACGCTTCGAGATACTGACAGGGAAACGCAATACATCAAAATCTCTGTTTCCAATACGGGGGATAATATTCCGGAAGACAAACTGGAAAAGATATTCGAGCGTTATTACCAACTGAACAACCAAACAGATGGTACATACAATTGGGGTACAGGTATAGGACTATACTACGCCCGTAGCCTTGCAGAGTTACACCATGGATACATAAAAGCAAGCAAACCAGTCACAGGCAGCGGTGCGGAATTCACCTTTATACTTCCTGTAAACGATATTTCTTACACAGAAGAAGAACAAGCTCAGGAACAACGTAATCAGCCTGAGGCATTTCCCCTTCCCGGCAAAGTACTTTATCAGTCTGAAGAGATGTTAGGAAATACCAAAGAACACAAAACCATTTTAGTTGTTGATGATGATGCCGAAATCGCCCATTACCTGAAAATACTATTATCACTGCATTACAAAGTTGTTTGCCGGTTCGATGCAAATAGCGCCCTGCAGGCTATGAAAGAAGAAGCGCCCGACCTGATAATATCCGATATCGTTATGCCGGGAAAAGACGGTCATCAGCTATGCCGGGAAATAAAAGAGGATTTACAACTCTGCCATATCCCCGTTATAATGGTTACGGCAAGAGCCACCGTTGAAGATCAGGTAGAAGGTCTTGATACCGGAGCCGATGCCTATGTAACCAAACCTTTTGAACCTAATTATTTGCTGGCTCTCATAAAATCGCAACTCAAAAACAGAGAAAAAGTACGCAATATTTTAGGTAAAGCTACTCAAACCGACAAATTAGAAAAAAATATACTTTCTCCCCAGGACAATGCATTTATGACCGATCTTTACCGACTTATGGAGAACGAACTTGGTAATCCTGAACTTGACATTGCACGCATGACTCAGTTATTAAAAATATCACGCACTAAATTCTACTACAAAGTAAAAGGGCTGACGGGCGAAAACCCGTCCTTTTTCTTCAAAACTTACAAACTGAACCGGGCCGCGGAATTACTTTCAGAGGGGAAATATAATATATCTGAGGTAGCAGATATGACGGGATTCAGTACATTATCACATTTTTCGTCGAGCTTTAAAAAACAGTTTGGTGTAACGCCAAAGGAATATTATTGTTGAAATTTCGTTCTTTATCGTAAATTTGCCTTCCAAAATAAAACATTATGGCACAGAAACCATCGATACCTAAAGGAACAAGAGACTTTTCGCCGGAAGAAATGGCGAAGCGTAATTATATATTCAATACAATCCGTGAAGTATTTCATCTATACGGCTATCAACAAATCGAAACTCCGGCGATGGAGAATCTTTCGACATTGATGGGCAAATATGGAGAAGAAGGTGATAAGCTTTTATTTAAAATATTGAATTCGGGAGATTATCTATCAAATATTAGCGAATCGGAATTGACAGGACGGAATTCAACAAAGCTAACAACTAAAATAAGTGAGAAAGGTTTGCGTTATGACCTGACAGTACCGTTTGCACGGTATGTAGTACAACACCGTAATGAAATTAATTTCCCTTTCAAACGGTATCAAATTCAACCTGTCTGGCGGGCTGATCGTCCGCAAAAAGGACGTTATCGTGAATTCTTCCAATGTGATGCAGATGTGGTAGGATCTGATTCTTTGTTGAATGAAGTAGAATTAATCCAGATAATGGATGAGGTTTACAGCCGTTTTAATATTCGGGTAGCCATTAAAATGAATAATCGGAAGATCCTTTCCGGTATTGCAGAGATCATAGGAGAATCCGATAAGATTGTCGATATAACGGTAGCTATCGATAAACTTGATAAAATAGGTTTGGAGAAAGTCAATGAAGAACTTCAGTTGAAAGGCTTACCGGACGAGGCTATTAACGCCCTACAACCTATTATTATGCTTAGCGGAATTAACGAAGAAAAGCTTCATCAATTAAGATCGGTACTTTCTTCTTCGGAAATAGGGATGAAAGGAGTTGAAGAACTTTATTTTGTTTTAAATAAACTTAAACGGATACAAATCAAATCGGAGATTGATTTAGATTTGACTTTGGCACGAGGATTAAATTATTATACGGGAGCCATTTTTGAAGTCAAAGCATTGGATGTACAAATCGGAAGTATTACCGGAGGAGGACGATACGATAATCTTACTAGTGTTTTCGGTATGGAAGGAGTGTCTGGAGTTGGTATTTCTTTTGGTGCAGACCGTATTTTTGATGTATTGAATCAACTGGATTTATATCCAAAAGACGCTTTATTGACAACGCAATTGCTATTTGTTAATTTTGGGGAAAAAGAAGAAGAATACCTGCTTCCGGTTTTATCACAATTACGTGCTGTTGGCATCCGGGCTGAACTATATCCCGAATTTTCAAAGATGAAAAAACAAATGAGTTATGCAGATGCTAAAAATATACCCTTCGTTGCGTTAGTGGGAGAGAACGAAATGGCAGAAGGTAAGATTAATTTAAAAAATATGCTTACGGGCGAACAAAGGTTACTTACATTAGACGAATTGATTACTATGTTTTAATCATATAAATAAATCGTATCATGAAAACCTTTTCTTTTATTATTTCATTAGTTGTTGTTCTTAATTTCTTTAGTTCTTGTTCTGATCAATTAAAAGTTGAATGGGTAATGACCACGGAAGCTACGCCGTGGGAGAAACAAGTGGGAATCCCTACTACTTCCGGTAATGGGACTGCCGATATTGTTATTGATGTAACTAATAAAAAGCAGCAGGTCGATGGCTTCGGCGCGTGTTTTAATGAGTTGGGATGGACATCTTTAAACCGGCTATCTCAAACGGATCGTGAAAATATTATGAAAGAGTTATTCGCTCCGGGTGTGGGTGCTAATTTCACCATTTGCCGTATGCCTGTAGGGGCAAATGATTTTTCACTGGATTGGTATTCTTATAATGAAACGGAAGGGGATTTCGAAATGAAAAACTTTTCAATTGCGAATGATTTGAATACGCTCATTCCTTTTATTAATAACGCAAAAGAATATAATCCGGCTATTAAGGTATGGGCTTCTCCGTGGTGCCCTCCCTCCTGGATGAAATACAATAAACACTATGCTTCTGCTTATACAGGAGAGAATGTTGACTTAAAATACAGGAATGGTTTACCGGCTGATAAGGTAGGCTATGAAGGAACTGATATGTTTATTCAAGAACCTCGTTATCTGGAAGCTTATGCTTTATACTTCACCAAATTTATCCAGGCATACAAAGAACAGGGAATTGATATTTTTGCCGTTATGCCGCAGAACGAATTTAATTCGGCACAAGTCTTTCCAAGCTGTTGCTGGACGGCCGGTTCATTAGCAAACTTTGTCGGTAAATATTTAGCTCCTGCCATGTCAGCACAAAATGTAGATGTAATGTTCGGAACTATGGAACGTCCAAACGAAGCATTGGTCGACACCATACTTAATGATCCGGATTGTAAGAAATATATCAAGGGAGTCGGTTTCCAGTGGGCTGGTAAAGGAGCTATTCCCGGTATTCATAAACGTTATTCTGATATGAAGCTTTATCAGACAGAACAGGAGTGTGGTGACGGGAAAAACAACTGGAGTTATGCTATGTATACCTGGAGCCTGATGCGCCACTACATGCAAAATGGGACATCTGTCTATACTTATTGGAATATATCTTTGGATAAGGGAGGTATAAGCCGTTGGGGATGGGCTCAAAATTCATTGGTCGTTGTCGATCCGGATACACGTTCATTTAAATATACTAATGAATATTATGTAATGAAGCATGCCAGTCATTATGTTCAACCCGGAGCAAACCGTATCGACACTTCCGGTTCTTATGATAATCTACTTGTATTCCAGAATCCCGATAATAGTATTGTTGTTATTGTTGCCAATGAATCTGAAAAAGATAAAAATATCAGTATACAGGTAAACGGTAAAACTTACAATCCTTTATTAAAAGCAAATTCTTTATCTACTCTAATATTCTAATCTCTCTGTCTGCCAAAAATTCCTTTTGTTGTCAGAGGTTAACGACATACTGTCAGATTTAAAATGTTGGCACAGTATTCGCAAGTCGTTAGGCAAAATAGTAATCTATAAATTAATTATTAACAAATTAAAATAGCAAGAAAATGAAGATTAAACCATTAGCAGACAGAGTACTGGTTAAACCTGCTGCAGCGGAAGAAAAAACAGTTGGTGGAATTATTATTCCAGATTCAGCAAAAGAAAAACCATTGAAAGGTGAAGTGGTAGCTGTAGGTAACGGAACGAAAGATGAAGAGATGGTTGTGAAGCCACAGGATCTTGTATTGTACGGTAAATATGCCGGTACAGAGATCGAGTTGGAAGGAGAGCAATATCTGATCATGCGTCAATCTGACATTTTAGCTATAATTTAAACAGTTAACTAATAAAGATAAAGAAATAAAATCATGGCAAAAGAAATCAAATTCAATATGGAAGCCCGCGACCTGCTTAAAAAAGGCGTGGATGAACTGGCTAATGCTGTAAAAATTACATTAGGCCCAAAAGGACGTAACGTTATTCTTGAAAAGAAATTCGGTGCACCTCAAATTACTAAAGATGGTGTTACAGTAGCAAAAGAAATCGAATTGGAATGCGCTTACGAAAACATGGGTGCTCAATTAGTAAAAGAAGTTGCTTCGAAAACTAATGACAATGCCGGTGACGGTACTACTACTGCAACAGTTTTGGCTCAATCGATCATTGGCGTAGGTTTGAAGAATGTAACAGCCGGAGCTAATCCGATGGATTTGAAACGCGGTATCGACAAAGCGGTAGCTAAAGTAGTTGAAAGCATCGCTGCTCAGGCCGAAGAAGTAGGTGATAGCCTTGAAAAGATTGAAAACGTAGCAAAGATATCTGCTAACGGTGACGAAAATATTGGTAAATTGATAGCCGAAGCTATGGAAAAAGTGAAAACAGAAGGTGTTATCACTGTTGAAGAAGCAAAAGGTATCGAAACTACTGTTGAAGTAGTGGAAGGTATGCAATTCGATCGCGGTTATATCTCTCCTTATTTCGTAACAGATACAGAAAAGATGGAAGCTCAAATGGAGAATCCGTACATCCTTATTTATGATAAGAAAATTTCTGTATTGAAAGAACTTCTTCCTATCCTTGAACAAACCGTTCAAACAGGCCGCCCGATGTTAATAATTGCTGAAGATATCGACAGTGAAGCATTGGCTACATTGGTTGTAAACCGTCTGCGTGGTTCATTGAAGATTTGTGCTGTTAAAGCTCCAGGATTCGGTGATCGCCGTAAAGCAATGTTGGAAGATATCGCTATCCTGACCGGTGGTACTGTTATATCTGAAGAAACAGGTATGAAACTGGAAGGCGCTACAATGGAAATGTTGGGAACCGCTGAAAAAGTAACTGTTAACAAAGACAATACTACTATCGTAAACGGTGCAGGTGATAAAGCAGCTATCCAGGCTCGTATCGGTCAGTTGAAATCACAGATCGAAACAACTACTTCCGATTATGATAAAGAAAAACTGCAGGAACGTCTGGCTAAGATGGCTGGTGGTGTTGCTGTTCTTTACGTAGGCGCCCCCTCTGAAGTTGAAATGAAAGAAAAGAAAGACCGTGTGGATGATGCATTAAGCGCAACTCGTGCCGCTATTGAAGAAGGAACTGTTCCTGGTGGTGGTGTAGCTTATATCCGCGCTATCGAACAATTGGAAGGTTTGAAGGGTGATAATGATGATGAAACTACCGGTATTGAAATAGTTAAACGTGCTATTGAAGAACCTCTTCGTCAAATCGTTTACAACGCAGGTAAAGAAGGAGCTGTTGTTGTACAAAAAGTAAAAGAAGGTAAAGGTGACTTTGGTTACAATGCCCGTACTGATGTTTACGAAAACCTTTGCAAAACAGGTGTTATCGACCCTGCAAAAGTAACACGTGTAGCTTTGGAAAACGCAGCTTCAATTGCCGGTATGTTCTTAACAACCGAATGTGTAATCGCTGATAAGAAAGAAGATACTCCTGCAATGCCAATGAACCCTGGCATGGGTGGCGGCATGGGTGGAATGATGTAATTTTCTTTCCCATAACAAAACAAAAAGCTGTCCGGTTTCGGGCAGCTTTTTTTATGCGATTTATTCTAAAAAGTTATCTTTTTTACGAGTTGTTTTTACTTTTAGCTATATCTTGTTTAATGATAAGTTCTTAGCTGGTGAAAACAACCTGTTTTATGTTTTCACTTTTAAACGATGAAAATTGGAAGTAAGCAAATTGAAATTGGAGACAACCTAATTTTTTTTGCTAGTATCCTGATAATAATTGATAAGCAAAGATGTGATAACAGTGAAAACAAGTGAAAACAAAAAAAGAGTTGATGTCACTCGTTTAATCTCTCATAAACAGACATATATTATTAAAAGTGAAAACAAAACTCAAAAAACAACATTTTTTGTAGATATGTTTATATTTATCGTTCATTAAAACTATGTAAAGGTTGAAAAAAGTTACCACAGTGGTTTGGAAAAGTTATTACGATGATTTGGAAAAATTATCATAATCCTTTGAGAAAGGCATTATAGTCTTTTTTAACAGCAACTATTATATGAATAAAAAGAGACTGGCAGCCATGACAACCATACCGGCAACCAGGCCAATAATTGAAAGGTGATGTTCTCCATACTTTTGGGCGCTTGGTAAAAGCTCGTCCATGGAGATAAAAACCATAATGCCGGAAACAGCCGCAAGGATCAGGCCGTTAATGGAAGGTGTCCAGAAAGGGATAAGAATAAGGAAACCAATCAATGCTCCGACCGGTTCGGCCATGCCGGAAAGGAATGAAAACCAAAAAGCTTTTTTCTTATTACCGGTAGCCTGATAGATCGGAACAGAAACTGCAATTCCTTCCGGAATATTATGAAGTGCGATTGCAACAGTGATTGGAATGGCTATCTCCATACTATTCAACGCGGAAGTAAATGTGGCGATTCCTTCGGGGAAATTATGAATTCCTATGGAAAAGGCTACCATCAAGCCGGTCCTTTTCAATCCGGATTGTTTTTTATCCAATTCGGTTAGGTCTTTCATTTCGTGAGGATTCCTCTCTTCCGGTATCAAAAAGTCGATGAGGTTGATAAATCCCATACCTCCGAAGAAAGCCAACAACATATATAATGTGCCTAAACGTTCGCCATAATATCCGGTGAGATTTTCTTTGGCCTCCGGCATCATCTCCATAAAAGAAACATAGATCATTACGCCTGCGGAGAAACCTAAAGCGGTAGAAAGGAAACGGGTGTTGGTGTGTTTGGTAAAAAAAGCCATGATGCTACCGATACCGGTCGATAAGCCTGCAATCATTGTTAAACCAAAAGCTATTAATACCGTCTGAAGCTCCATAACACCTAATTATGAAACAAAAGTAATAAGTTTTTCATATATTTACAGCCAAAAGAAAAAGAATGCAACAATACACAGAAAGCGAACTTGTAGAACGTTTACGTACTCCGGCCACTCAACGGGATGCATTTGCACAGGTGGTAAGTTTGTACGGCGAAAAGCTGTATTGGCAAATACGAAAGATGGTGTTGAACCATGACGATGCCAATGACTTACTGCAAAATACATTTCTGAAGGCATGGACAAATATAGACTATTTCCGTGGTGAGGCTAAATTATCTACCTGGTTGTATAAAATTGCAATAAACGAATGTATCACCTTTCTGAATAAACAACGGAACAACAATAACATCTCCATAGATGACACTGACGTATTCTTATTAGAGAAATTGAAAGGAGATGATTATTTTGACGGAAACGACGCCCAGCAAAAATTACAGGAAGCCATCCTAACCTTACCGGAGAAACAACGCCTTGTTTTTAATATGAAATACTTTGACGAAATGAAATACGATGAAATGTCAGAGATACTAGGTACATCCGTGGGGGCGCTGAAAGCCTCTTATCATCATGCGGTAAAAAAAGTCGAGGAGTTTTTAACAAAAGACGTTTAAACCTTTTTGCGGATGATTAGTCAAAAGAACATAAAAAGCACAAAATATGAAAAAAGAATTTAACAATTTGGATAGTCTAAAAGGGAAAAATCCTTTTGTTGTGCCAGAAGGATATATGGAAGGACTCACATCCCAGATCATGAGCCAGCTTCCGGAAAAGACTTATAAAGAGCCTAAAAAGGTTACTTTAATGGACAGGATGCGCCCGTGGATGTATCTGGCTGCAGTATTTGCCGGCTTAGGGTTGTTCTTCAACTTATTAGTAGGTCCTAAAAATTCAGACAATACTAACACATCCGATACGTTTCTGGTGCAGG